>CAYXKO010000242.1:0-4548 GCA_964465435.1 uncultured Saprospiraceae bacterium
CAAGTTCTTCAAATCAAAATGGAATGCCTCCCTTCGGGCAGAAAAAGAAATGCCGGATCTAAAGCTCATACCCTGTTACAAAGAAGGAATCGCGATTTTTGTACCCTTATTGCTGCAACAAAATAGCAATTATTACATTAACTTACGGTTTAAGGGAGTTTTATCGCGTTCAAGTGCAATTTTTGCCCGTGGAAAACTTCCTTTAAGTAATTCAGAAATCATGGTTTTACCCATTTATCTCTACGGCAATCCGGTACTCAAGCTCAAAGCAAAACCCATCCAGGCGGATCATCCGGACCTGCCCAATATCATCAGCAATATGTGGGATACCATGTATTTCGCATCGGGAGTGGGTCTTGCCGCACCCCAGGTAGGTATGTCGATCCGGCTGTTTGTGGTGGACACCATGCCCTTCTACGAAGAGAAAAATCCCGAACTGGGGATGAAAAAGGTGTTTATCAATCCGGAGATACTGGAGGAGCACGGAGCGGAATGGCCTTTTGAGGAAGGCTGCCTGAGCATTCCCAAGATCACCGCCGACGTCCAGCGCAATACCCACGTCAGACTCAGGTACCAGGACGAAAATTTCAACCAATTCGAGGAGGTGTTTGACGGCATGAACGCGCGTGTGATCCAGCACGAATACGATCACATCGAAGGGATCCTGTTTATCGAGAAGATATCTCCCATCCGGAGACAGCTGATCAACAGAAAGCTGGAGAAAATCAAGAAGGGCCAGTGCGAGGCCAAGTATCCCACCAGGAATTGAATTGAGGCCGGGATAAGGGCTATAGGCTGGTGGCCAGTAGCTTAAAGCTGTTTTTAATTTCTGCCCTTAAAAGAAAAATCCCGCACTGACAAACCAGAAATCTGCCTTGTATCCGGTGTCCGTATAAAGTTCAGACAAGCCCCATTCCCTGCCCGCGTCGATGGTAAACAGGCCCAGGTCTATCCCGGCCCTCACCAGAATACCCGCCTGAAAATCGCGGAAATTATCGTATCCCAGGTTCAGATCGTTGTCTTCGAGATAGGAAGTCCAGCTGACCTGAGGGCCGGCCTCCAGTCGCAATTTGAAATCCTGTTTTTTAATGAGGTAGGCTCCTGCCTGTATCGGGAATTTGACCAGGTAGGCAGCAGATCTGCCGGTAAAGAGTTCGATCTTGTCCGATCCTTCCAGGTTCAGCTTATGTAACTCTGCCCCTAATCTGCCATAGAGCCAGCCTTTGCCCAGCCTGGTGGTCAGTCCGAGATGCCAACCATGGTTCCAGGCCCCGCTCTTTGTGATCTGGGGATTATCGGTGCCCATGACACTCACGCCTGCAAAGGCAACCAGGCCGCTCTGCCCGTACGCACAGACAGACCCAACGAGCACCAGGCAGGTGATAAAATATTTAGCGTTCATTTCACAAAGTAAAGCAAAGATCCTGAATTACAATAGTCTTGCAATTTTCAAATGCCATTATCCAAAAACCTATACCTTAGCCCTTGATTTCCAAATTAAAACCCATGTACCCTGATCTTTCCTATATCCTTCATGCCTTGTTTGGCACAGACCCGGACAATGCATTTTCGATCGTCAAGACCTTTGGATTGCTGTTGGGTTGTGCGGTTTTTTGCAGCGGCTGGATGCTTTACTACGAGCTGATCCGAAAGGAAGCCGCCGGTCAGCTTCAGGGTCGCATGGAGACGGTCATCATCTATAAGCCGGTGAGCTGGACCGACATCCTGACCCAAACCCTGGTGAATTTCATCATCGGCTATAAGTTTGGCCTGGCCTACCGGGATTTTGCCAGTTTTCAGGCAGATCCGGCAGCCGCCGTGTTTTCCACCAAAGGATACATGCCGGCGGGTCTTCTGCTGGGCTTCCTGGCCTTTGGATACTGGTACTTCAAGAAAGAGAGGCAGACGGACCGCGAAACAAAAACAAAGACCATGCTGGTGAGGCCCGTGGACCGCCTCTACGACATCACTGCCCTGGCCGCCATTTCGGGAATTGTGGGTTCCAAACTTTTTTCAGTCCTGGAGAACTTTGGCGACTTTGTAAGGGATCCCATCGGCAGCTTTTTTTCAGGCAGCGGCCTCACGATCTATGGAGGCCTGATATTGGCCTTTATCGTGGTATCCCGGTACATCAGGTCCAAGGACCTTAATTTGCTCCACATGATGGATGCCATCGCGCCCACCCTTATGGTCGGATACGCTGTGGGACGGATGGGATGCCATCTGAGCGGGGACGGAGACTGGGGTATCGTAAACGAAATGGCCAAACCGGGATGGTTTATTCTGCCGGACAGCTGGTGGGCTTATGGTTATCCCCACAATGTGATCAATGAAGGGCAGCTGATAGAAGGCTGTACCTGGAGACATTGCCATGAGCTGACCCCCAAGGTATTTCCCACCCCCCTGTACGAAGCCATTCTGGCCGGAATCATCACGCTGGTGCTTTGGTTTTTCCGCACCAGGATCCGATATGCGGGTGTCCTGTTCTTCCTGTATTGCCTGTTGAACGGAATCGAGCGGTTTTTCATAGAAATGATCCGCGTCAATCCCCGGTATGAGGTCCTGGGATTCCATCCATCCCTGTCCCAGTTCATTGCGACCCTGCTCATTCTGACAGGTATCGCGGGCATGGTCTATTTTCAAAGAAAAAAGATCGTCTGACAACCATATGGGATGCGGCCCGGTTTTTGTATGAACTATCTGACCCCTGTTTGGCCAAAAGAGATTTATGAAGGTAACAGACTATTTTAAAAATGCCCCCGGAAAGACTTTCGTCTCCTTTGAGGTGCTACCGCCCCTGAAGGGAGGCAGCATCAACCTGCTGTTTGACCAGCTCGACCCCCTGATGGAGTTTAATCCACCCTTTATCGATGTGACCTACCACAGGGAGGAATTCATATACAAGCAACAGCCCAGTGGGTATTACGAAAAAACAGCCATACGCAAACGGCCCGGAACGGTCGGCATCTGCGCAGCCCTGATGAACCGTTACAAGGTGGAGGCCGTGCCACACCTGATCTGCGGAGGATTCACAAAGGAGGACACGGAAAACGCCCTGATCGACCTGCATTTTCTTCAGATCCAAAATGTGCTGGCCCTCAGGGGCGATGCCAGGAAATTTGACGAGAAATTCATACCCGAGCCCGGAGGTCACGACAATGCACTGGACCTGGTGAAGCAAATTGATGCCCTCAACCACGGCATCTATCAGGATTCCAACATCGAAAACGGCAGTCCGATGGATTTCTGCATCGGAGTGGCCGGCTATCCCGAAAAACATTTTGAGGCGCCCAGTCTGAAATCGGATCTGAAGTACACAAAGAAAAAAATCGATGCGGGTGCCAATTACATCGTCACCCAGATGTTCTTTGACAATGCCAAATTCTTTGCCTACGTCGATCTCTGTCGCAAGGAAGGAATCGAGGTACCCGTGGTACCCGGCATTAAGCCGCTGACCAAAAAATACCAGCTTAATTCGATCCCAAGAAATTTCTACATCGACCTCCCCTACGAGCTCGTGCGCAGTATCCAAAAGGCTAAAACAGACGAGGCCGTCAAGGAAGCCGGAATCGAATGGTGCATCTATCAATCCCTGGAACTTAAAAAGGCCGGTGTGCCCTGTATCCACTATTACACCATGGGCGACAGCGACGCCGTGAAAAGGATCGTGGAAAAGGTGGTTTAAAATCCTTCCTCAACTTGTACAAACAGTCCCTCAGCTGCAGGGACAATAATGCCTGTGGTCAAATCTTTTTGATGCCGAAGTGCGTTAGACAACATAAGAATCCATTTAAGTTGAATTATGAACAAGGAAATTGAAATTATACGGATCGACGACGATTACCTCATGGAGGCAAGCAACGGGACGGGCAACACCCTGCGGATGGATGCATCCGAAAGCATCGGCGGGCACCATCAGGGATTTCGACCCATGGAAATGCTTCTCGCCGCGGTCGGGGGATGCAGTTCCATCGATGTCATCAACATCCTGAAAAAACAGAAACAAAGCATAGATTCCTTTGCCGTCAGCGTAGAGGCCGAACGCGAAAAGGTGGAACAGCATACGGAGTTCAGAAAAATCAGGCTGGTCTTCAAAATCGATGGCGAGGTCAAAGCCGAAAACGCCCTGAAGGCCATTCAGCTTTCATACGATAAATATTGTTCTGTATCGAAGATCCTGGAGCACACCGCAGAGATCAGTTCAAAACTTATACTCAATGGAGAAGAAATCATTTGAAACCGCAGCCATCCGCACACAGGTACCCAGGTCTGATCAGCAGGAACACAGCGTGCCCTTGTACCTGACCTCGAGTTTTGTGTTTGACACGGCCGAGGAACTGAAAGCGGCATTCAACGAGGAGACCGATGACTACATCTACTCGAGATACAGCAATCCGAATGTGGATGAGTTTGTGGACAAGGTTTGTCAGATGGAAGGCGCAGAGGACGGGATCGCCTGTGCTTCCGGCATGGCCGCCATTTTTAGTTCCCTGATGCCCTTGCTGCAGTCCGGAGACCACATTCTGAGCTGTTCTTCGATTTTCGGCG
>CAYXKO010000243.1:0-4535 GCA_964465435.1 uncultured Saprospiraceae bacterium
CCCCTGTACTCTTTTCGATGTTGGATTTCAACTATCCGTGGTGGCAGTGCTGAGCATCATCCTGTTTGAATCCGTCATCTACAGACATCTGAGATCCGGCCATGGATGGCTGGACCCCATTCTTAAGATCACCTCGGTCAGTCTCGCTGTGCAATTTCTGATCACTCCGGTGTCTATGTATTACTTTGGCAGCTTTCCGGTATATTTCATCATTTCTAATCTCGTATGGATACCCCTTTCGTACGTATTGATGACGGGAGCCATGGCCATGCTTTTCGTTAATCCCATCTCCAATTATATCAGTCAAATGATATCAAAATTAATGATCATGCTGTGCGATGCCGGATTGAAGATTTTTGACCTGATTCTTTCACTTCCCTATTCCTGTCTTCAAAACCTGCACATATTCCCGGAACAGGTTTTTCTTTCCATCCTCTCACTGATCGGGATTTACCAATGGATCCAGAAAGGAGAAAAGGTTTACTTAAAAATCGGGCTTTGTTTCTTTGCCTTCACAGGACTGGTTTATCCCGTCAGAGCATTACTGGCTCCCTGCTCGGACGAGATCGTGGTGTATAAAAACAACAAAAACCTGCTGCTTGAGATCAAGGCCGGTGCAGAGTTGTATTCCATTGCCAAACCGGAATCGAATCTCAAAAATCCGAGTCGCTATGCTTTGCAACGATCTGTCTGGCACGTAAGGACCCTTGACATACCTCATGCCAAATCCTGGACGACGGAACTCAGGATGGAAAACGGAAGAAGGACTAGGATTCTATACAACAAGCCTGATCCGGCATCCACCGACTTCTACGACATTCTTTACCTCGAAAACCAAAGAAAATTCAAAGAAGAGGAATTCGATTGCGGTGGGTGGGACCTTGTGATCCTTGCCAATAAAAACAGCAACGAATTCAAAAAAAATGCCTCAGTTTTTTTCAGGACACGAAACCAGAAAATCATAACAACAGAAAGCGGGACTCAAACTGTAAAATTCTGAACATGGGACGATACCTGACTGATGAATTATACCTGACAAGAAAAGAGCGGATTGGAATTCTGTTCTTATTCGCGATCCTCAGCTGTGCAGTACTCTGGCCCTTGGCTTGGAGACAGGAAACCCAGACTATCCAAAGCACCGTGAATTTGTACAAACCGGAAAATTCAAATTTCGATCGCGATAGACATAGGCAGAAGAAACAAACTGGCATGACCAGAAGGCATACAAAATCCGAACCACCTGTACACAGCAAGCCCATTGCTTTTGACCCAAATTCTCTGGACGAACGCACAGCCAATCAAATTGGGTTTCCCAAGTCCGCCTATTCCAATCTGAAAAAATACCTGGCAAAGGGTGGCAGGATCCGAAAACCAGAACAATTGAAGAAGATATATGGCATGACACCTGAGGCATACCAAAGACTGGAACCTTACATTACCCTGAAATCAGGTTCTGCAACTGATACCCTTCCAACTGAAAACATCAAGTACAAAGAACCACAAAAATTGACCGACATCAATCTTGCATCCCCTGAAGAATTGGATCAGCTGCCCGGAATAGGACCAAGGCTGGCCGAACGAATCATACGGTTCAGAGAGGCCCTGGGAGGGTTTGTCAAGGTCCAACAAATTTGCGAGGTATATGGAATCAAGGACAGCATTTGCGTACAGATCACACCTCTGCTCACCCTATCAGGCACTCCGCGAAAAATGAAAATAAACAACATGGACTCCGACGAATTGACCGGACACCCTTACATCAGCAAGAGGCAATCCGAATTCATTGTCAAGTTTAGAAGGAACCAGGGTCAAATTTCCACCCCGGACCAGCTTTATGAAACAGGGTATTTTGATTCGGCCTGGATGTCCAGAATCCTACCTTATCTGGACTTCAGGTAATTCCTCAGAGAAAATCAATTACTTCTTCCACATTTTTTCTGGCTCCCATAATTATTGAACTCCTTTGGTGCAGATTGCCGACAGACAATTCGAGGATCCTGTTCTTTCCTTCATCGATGCTCAATCCTCCGGCCTGCTCCACGATCATGCTCATGGGATTGCACTCATATAAAAGTCTCAGCTTTCCGCCTGGATTCTTGCGGGTCGCCGGGTATAAAAACACCCCTCCTTTACAGAGCGTCCGATGAACATCGGCCACCATACTGCCCACATACCGCAGCGAATAATTTTTACTGCTGACATGGTCAATGTAGGACCTGATATTTTGTGTAAATTCGGAAGCATTTCCCTGGTTAACGGAATAGATCTTACCATGATCGGGTATCTTCATATTGGGATGGCTCAGGCAAAACTCACCGATACCCCGGTCATAGGTAAATCCGTTGACCCCATCGCCATAGGTATAAACGAGCATGGTAGAAGTGCCGTACAGCACGTATCCGGCCGCGACCAGGTCAATACCCTTCTGGCAAAAATCCTGGAGCATAAGCGGGCTGTCTTCCGGAGAAAGCCTCTTGTAAATCCCAAATATGGTTCCCAGCGAAATATTTACATCAATATTGGATGAACCATCCAGTGGATCCGTAACGACTATGTATGATGAACGGGAGGATATCGGATCGGCAAATGCGATATAGTCATCCAGCTCCTCTGAGGCTATACCTGCACAAATGCCCGAATTTTCCATGTAATCCATCATCAGCTGATTTGAATACTGGTCCAGCTTTTGCACGGTATCTCCCGAGGAGTTCATCATTTCCTCGGAACCAAAAATATCCATCAATCCGGCCTTGTTGACCACCCTGTTGATGATCTTGGCTGCTATTCCAAGATGCCGTAGCAATCCGGAAAACTCGCCGGAAGATTCAGAATAGGTCTTTTGCTTGTTGACAATAAATTCGTCTAATGTAATTCTCCTTGACATCGGGTTTGCTTGTAGGGAAAATAAATTCAGGTGACAAAGATAAGCTAATTTCACCTGGAATGGGGTGGACGGAAATGCCGTTTACAAACAAATGGGATTCATCCCTGTTAACTTTCTTAACTTTGCCTTTTGCACCAACCTCCGTGAAGCATCTTTTCACTCTCAACACACTGATCCTTAAGTACAAGGATAAGCTTTTACTTGGCATTTTATTTATAACCCTGAGCAATATTTTCAGGATCCTGCAGCCTCAGCTTATCAGGGACGCATTGGATGAGATCGTAAAATTCATCAAAAGTCAACCCGGCCAATACTCAGCCGAAGCGCTTACCAAGGAGCTGATGTATTTTGGATTGCTTGTTTTGGGTTGTGCCATGCTAATGGGGATTTTCATGTATTTCATGAGACAGACCATCATCGTCATGTCCCGTCTGGTCGAGTACGATTTGAGAAAAAGGATCTTTGAACACTATCTGAAGCTGGATTCTGCCTTCTACAAAAACAATAAAACGGGAGACATCATGTCGCGGATCAGCGAAGATGTCAGCAAGGTACGCATGTACCTGGGACCGGCATTTTTATATGGATTTAACCTGATCACCCTGTTTGTGATCGTCATCTTTACAATGTTCAAGGTCAACTTCTGGCTCTCGGTCTACACGCTGCTGCCCCTTCCCTTTCTGAGTTTCATCATTTACAGGGTAAGCAATCTGATACACCAGCGGTCAAACAAGATACAAACCCAGCTGGCCACCATCACGAGCATTGCCCAGGAAGGTTTTAGCGGAATCAGGATCATCAAGTCCTTTCACCGCGAGAAAGACTGGGAAAAAAAGTTTCACGAGGAAAGCAAAAAATACTCTGAATTGTCCATGAATCTCGCCCGGGTCGATTCCATGTTTTTTCCATCCATGTTCCTGCTTATTGGCCTGAGCACCCTGATCACAATTTACGTTGGAGGCCTGGATGTTTTCAACGGAACGGTCACGCCCGGAAACATCGCCGAATTTGTCATTTACATCAATATGCTTACCTGGCCGGTATCCGCCATTGGCTGGTGCGCATCCATTATTCAACAGGCCGAGGTTTCCCAAAAAAGGATCAACGAATTTTTAGAAACCGAACCCAGCATTTGCAGCCCTGAGCTTCCGGCCCGGCTTTCGGATCGCATGGATATCGCATTCCGCGATTTAACCTTCCGGTACACGCCTGAGTCCGAGCCCGCGCTGGAAAACGTCAATTTTGAAATAAGGGAGGGCGAACACATCGCCATTGTGGGCAGAACCGGATCCGGAAAATCCTCTGTTGCAGAACTCCTACTCAGGATGTACGACCCTTCTGAGGGATCAATCACCCTGGGAAACGTCCCTGTTTCCAGCCTGGACACTTCTGTTCTGAGATCCGCTATCTCCTATGTCCCGCAAGACGTGTTTCTCTTTTCGGACACGATAAGAGCCAATATTTTGTTTGGCCTAGATGCGGATGCAAACATCACGGAAGAGGAGATGAATCACATCATAGAGGATTCAGCCCTGGATCAGGAGATTGCCAAATTCCCCGAGGGGCTGCAAACCATTCTGGGAGAAAGGGGAATAACCTTATCGGGGGGGCAGCGTCAGAGGTTGGGGATCGCCCGCACTCTGATCCGGGA
>CAYXKO010000244.1:0-4533 GCA_964465435.1 uncultured Saprospiraceae bacterium
GTCCTGGAATTCTTATTTTTGTAAAATAAGACAGCTCTATTGATGCCTGATCAACTCTCCAACATTCGTTATTTTCTTCGTGAGACAGGTGAGATCGCCCGGTTTACAGGTCGTTTCTTTATGGAAGGACTCAAGCCGCGTTATGAATTTGCGGAATTTTTCAAGCAATGTTTTGTTCTGGGCTATAAATCCCTGCCTTTGGTTGGTCTGACGGCTTTTATCATAGGTTTGGTTTTGACCATGCAGTTAAGGCCGACCATGGAATATTTCGGAGTAGAGGTTCAGATCCCTGCCATGGTAGGGGTGGCAATTTTCAGGGAGATCGGACCTATTCTGACCGCTCTGATCTTTGCCGGTAAGATTGGATCCAGTATTGGCGCAGAGCTGGGGTCCATGAAAGTGACCGAGCAAATTGATGCCATGGAGGTCTCCGGGACCAACCCCTTCAAATTTCTGGTGGTGACGCGTACTCTGGCAGCGACGCTCATGTTGCCCATTTTGACCATTTTGTCTGATGCCATTGCACTGACAGGGTGTTTTCTGGGAGAGAATCTTTATCAGTCGCTCACCTATAATTTGTTTTTCAGGAAAGTATTTCTCAATCTGGCATATATTGATTTTATACCGGCCTTCATCAAAACTTTCTTTTTCGGTTTTGCTATTGCCATTGTAGGATGCTACAAGGGTTACAGCACAGAAAGAGGAACGGAAGGGGTCGGACGGGCAGCCAATTCATCCGTGGTCATTTCTTCAGTACTGATTTTTATCATAGACCTGATTGCAGTTCAGATAGCAAACATTTTCCAATGACCCTTCAGTATCTGATTCAATGAAAGAGGCAGTCATAAGCATCCGTGAACTTTCCAAATCATTTGGAACCAACCACGTTTTGATCCACTTTAACCTGGATCTTTTCAGGGGTGAGAACCTGGTTGTACTTGGAAAATCCGGATCGGGAAAATCGGTGCTGATCAAATGCATCATCGGCCTCATCGAACCGGATGCGGGTACCATAAATGTTTTGGGGCAGGATGTACTCTCAATGGATCACGAGGAGCTGGATCACATGAGGGTCAAGCTTGGATTCCTTTTTCAGAGCAATGCGCTGTATGATTCCATGACGATCAGAGAGAATCTTGAGTTTCCGCTGAGAAGACATTCCATACAACTGTCAGATCAGGAGACCAATGATCTGGTGATGGAAGCCCTGGAAAATGTTGGTCTCGAGCATACGGTTGACATGATGCCCATTGAATTGTCGGGAGGCATGAGAAAAAGGATTGCCCTGGCCCGGACGCTTATCCTGAAGCCGGACATCATCCTTTACGACGAGCCCACAACAGGTCTGGATCCGATAACCAGTCTGGAGATCATTTCACTAATCAACAAGATAAAAGACAAATACGGAACCTCATCCCTGATTATCTCACACGATATGCGGTGTGTCAAACTCACTGCGGATCGCGTAGCTGTGCTGGTTGATGGAAGGTGCAAATTGGTAGGTGCCTTTGACGAAGTGGCCAGTACACAGGATGAGGACATAGCTCCTTTTTTTAATTGAAATTATTTATGAAAAGAACAAGTATAGACTCAATCAAACTCGGGATTTTTGTTCTGGTGGGATTGGTGCTTTTGATATTCACATTGTACACACTGGGTAAGAATAAGAATCTTTTTGGTTCGGACATCGAGTTAAAAACTCAATTCAGAAACGTCAATGGCCTCCTGGTTGGAAACCGGGTGAGATTTTCCGGAATTGAAGTGGGCAATGTGCGGACCATAACCATTCTCAATGACACCACCATCGAGGTAATCATGAATGTCGACCGGGATATGAAGAAATTCATGCGGACGGATGCAGTGGCCCAGTTGGGCACGGACGGACTCATTGGCAACAGATTGGTGAGTATCAATCCCGGTGGCGGGAATGCACCTTTCATTCAGGGGGGAGAATTGCTGTCGTCCCGCGAGGAAATCAATACCCAGGAAATGATGACCACACTGTACAAGACCAATGAAAATATTGCTGAGATTTCACAGGAACTCATCCAGACGGTAAAAATGGTCAACACCAGCAGTGAACTGAACAAATTGCTAAACGACGGAACCCTGGCGGCAAACCTTTCCACTTCGTTGAGAAAACTCAGGGAAACCACGGAGAGTGCAAGTCTCTTTGCCAGGAACGCCGTAGAAACGCTTAAACTGGCATCTGAAGGCGAGGGGACCCTGGCTGCGGTGCTGACCGATACGAGTCTGGCCAATGATTTGCGTTATGCCATCTCCGATATACGCAAGCTGGAGAGCCGTGCAGATAAGCTGTTGTGTGACCTTACTGAAGCGGTCGGTTCCATCAATAGAGATATTCACGAAGGAAATGGAATGGCCAATACGCTGCTAAAGGACTCCCTGATGGCCGCCCGTTTAAAAATTACGCTGGAAAACGTCGAGCGGGGAACTGCTTCATTTGCCGAGGATATGGAGGCATTGAAAAGCAACTTTCTTTTCCGCCGCTATTTCAAGAAAAAAGAGAAGGAGTCTTTAAAAAAGCAAAAGCCGGATTCAGAGTAGGATTAGCGGAATGGAAAATTGACTGGTTCCCGAGCGAAGGAGGCAGAAATAAAGTCCGGTTCCCAGGTTCTGCAAGTTGAGTTCTGCCAGATCTTCTTTCATCAGGGTATGCATCCGCATCACTCCCATTGCGTCATAAAGAATGATTTCAAATCCGGTTTCAGCCTTCACGGTAAGCCTGCCAAAACAGGGGTTTGGCCAAAGCTTCGGGTAAATATTTGCATCCTTGGGATAATCGCTCTGGGATAGGGGGCTGCAGTTTTTGACCGGGTCCATACTTTTTAGAAAATCACCGATGTCTGCCCCGATGTCTTTTCCATCGCTGGCTGCATTCTTAAATGGGCTTGTGTCGTTTAATCCAAAAAGCAATGGATTTGACGGCCCTTCGGTGTAATTCACAAATCCCACCGCATTGATATTTCCCGGAAAATAATTCAGGCTTTGCGTGTTGAAATTTGTGTAGCGGGAAGCATTGCCTCCGATCAGGATATTTTTATGAAACCTGCGGCTTGCATCTGTAACATCAGGAAAATACCGGATGAAGGTATTGTTTCCCTGTTGGACGCCGGGTCCGTAAATGCCCTGATACCCTCCGGCAGAAATAAAGCTGTGGCAAAGATTGTCAGTAAAACTGAAACCGCTCATGGTCTTGTATGCCCAGGTGATGGGTCCGGTATGCAAAATGGTATTGTGCCTGATGGTCAGATCTTGCGGCTCGCCCAGGTGAAAGGCAGTTCCATCGTTGGGTCCTGCTATATTCCCATCTCCATGCAGTGGGCCGCTGATCCCATACATAAGATTGTTTTCGATCAGGATGCGTTTGGATCGGATGCTGTTGGGGCCATCGCTGCCTGAGATGGAAATGCCCGCCCCGGTATTCCGGATGATGTTCTTTCTGATGGTGATGTCGCTGACATCCGCCTGTGCCGAGGTTCCGTTTTCTGTGCGTACCGTTAGAAGTATGGCATATCCGCTTTGACCAATGGGCAGGTCTGCCCAGCACTGCTCAAGTATGTTTCCTTCGAGAAGGACCCGCCGTCCGGTTTTTAACTCGAAGAGATTTTTAATGGTCCAGTGGATGCCCGCATAATCCCTATGGCCCATTCGCCAGGAATAGGGTTTTATAAGGTGATTGTATTTTACGACGATGTCAGAGGGGACCAGGTCTGCAATAACGGGCGTGCCTCCTCCAAAGAGGATATTCTCAGCCGCTCCCTCGAGATGATTGTTGAGGATCATAAATGGTCCGGGTCCATTGATACCGGAAATAGCCTGGGCATCGAATCCTATGCTGTGAAATTCAGAAAAATGACAACCCAGGATCAAGCCGTTTGCGCAGTCCAGACGGACACCGTATTTCATGATGTCTCCCTTGTTGTGACCGTGCAGGTAGCAGCGATCCAGACAAAGCCATTCCGGCACCTTGTCAAGACTGTTCTGTGTGCTGGAGGCATCCCCAAAATTTACGAGTCCAAAACTTTGCCTGACCAAAGTATCGACCGTGATCTCCAATCCGGATAGCCAGTATCTTCGCGCCCTGATCTCCGTTCGGATGGCAGGAGTGCCGCCGGAATGGGTGCTTATGATCCGGGGCATGGCAGATTTTTGATTTGGAAACATGGGGTTGCCGGTTGGAATCAGGGGGTGGACCCTTTCCTCCTCATCGGGCAGGAGACCGATTTGGGAGGAGATCAAAACAATCCATCTGGAGTCTTGTGGCTTGGCTCGAAGAATAAAACTACCCCGGTATTCTGCCCCAGCATCTAGAATGAGAACAGTACCGGGTTGTGCTTCATCCAGGGCTTGCTGAAGGTTGTTATAGTCCCTTCCCAAGGGACCCACCGTAACCCTACGGTAGTTTGTCGTGTCCGGGAAACAGGTTTCAATCCCCTCTGTGCGCGGCAGCTCAGGCAGATTGGCCTGAGCGTGGTTGCTTAACTCCAGTAGCAGAATGAAAAAGAGGGT
>CAYXKO010000245.1:0-4525 GCA_964465435.1 uncultured Saprospiraceae bacterium
AACCACATCCTTGATACCTAGGTACAAGTTTCTCAGGGCCGACCTGCTGTTGAAAGACTTGATCAGCAATTCGCAGTTGCTCAGCAAGAGGACCTTGTTGCTGTCTTCCGTAATGATCACATCCGGATAGTTCTCCACCCCTTCCACATAGGGGAGTTTGAAAATGGAATCCAGCACCGAATTGACGAGCGGGGTCGTTATGTTTCTTCTGCACACCCGGACCTTCAGTTTACCAAAGCTATTTTCCTTGACCTTCACCCAGGCATTGAGCGCGCTGTCTCTGGAAAGACCTTTGTGCAGTGTCACCTTGCACTGATTGGCCTGGCAGGATTCCACCACACCGGTCGCCCACTCCACATCGCTGCGCTCGTTTCTGCTCTCGGGTTTGTACAATCCGACCACCGTACCCTCGTTGAGCCCATGCAGAAATCCTGCGTCCAGCGTGACCTTGTATTCATCCGCGACATTTTTTACCCTGAAATAATCCACAGGATCCAAAAACTCTCCACCCAACAGGGCCTGGTTCAAATAACCCTCGGCCTCCGGTATCTGGGAACTGTTGTATTGCTGTATGGTCATGCGGATCCGGTCGAACAATTGCTGATAACTGTCCCTGACTGAGATCGACTGAGCAGACCTGCTGAAAGCATAACTTAAGGCCCCGTAGGCCTTGCCATCCTCTGCAATGATCTCGTAATTCAGCTGATTCGCCATGGAAGCAAAAAAGGAGACCATGGGCGCCATTTTGGATTCGTCCTCATCCTTGCGCTCGTTAAAATTCTTATCCCTTTCCCTCTTGCTGATGGATTTCAGGTGATCCACGGAGGCAAGCGGAGCCTCGCCGCCCCGGGATGTGCCGATGTTTCTGGTGGCAGAACCGGAATGACAGGCATCAAAGCAAGCCAGAAAATGTCCAGTCGGTCCCAGCCTGGTCCTGATCTCCCGGAAGAGCTCGTTCATGCGGTCATCCGTCAAATGATTTTCCCCCTGATAGACTCCGGGTTTAAATTCACTGTATGCATCATAGGGTACGACCGCCTCATCGAGCCCATCCGGTTCGTCTCCATTTTCGTCCTGGACCTGCTGCCCGTGACCTGAAAAATGAAAATAGAAAACGTCTCCCGGCTTTAATTTCTTCGCACCAAAATCCATCAACTCCCGCTCAATCGCCTGCCTCGTGGCCTGGCCATCTGTGAGCACTTTGATCTCCTTCTCCTCAAATCCCTTGCCCTGCAGACTGGACCTGATCAATCCGACGTCGTTGTCAGAATTAATGGACCTGAACCCGCTTTTTTCCGGATAACGGGCAACGGCAACGATCAGAGCTTTCTTGTTTTGCCCAAAAAGGCATTCTGGCGAGACAGCCATTATCACGATGGCTGTTAGAAGGGTATAGCGTTGTACAGTTTTCATAAACCTAAACAAATATAAGTACTTCTTAAGTCATTCGGGTTATCACGCCCTGCCGCAATTCATCCTCCAAGCGAAGCCTCAAAGCAGTTTGGAAGCATGGCCAGTCGACAAACACTGGATTGATCCAATCTGAAAATGCAGCAAATCAGGCCCGCCAGCTGGAATATCCCCTGTCATGCTCTGAGCCGGATATTAAATGGTACAAATTATTCCTGCCTGCCTGATGGAAATCCATCGATTAAGACTCCTCTTTCAAATGAAACAGAAGTCCGATCTGCAATAATAAGTTGTCGTATGTCAAGTTCAGCCACAAGGCCATTGACCGAATTGGGTACCGGACAGCCTTATTTAAGGCAAAAGATCTCCGATTGATGCCTTCGGCCAGGCTCCTTTGAATCGTTCCTATTATTCGTGATCCGGAGCCGGACGTTATCCGCAGATGTCCATCCATTGGAATTTTTATCGTGCTGATTTTTTTATTTGACTATTTTTGACAAACTTTAAAACAATATATAATACATATATAATTCATTTTGAATTAATTATATAATAAATTGTAAATTTGGACCCGCAAAGGACTTCCCGCACCAAGATGAATCCCGAAGAAATTTTTTGCAAGGACTGATAACCTTTCCCCTAATGAAGTACTAATTTGCGTAAGGACCGAAGCAAAAGGTGAAAAAACAAATAAACAACAGAAACAAAAATATTAAATAATTTTAAGGTACGTAACTACGCAGATAAAAATCTATAATTTTAGAAAATAAATTAAAAATCATTATTTTATCATTTACCAAAAAACTTTATTATGAATTCAAAAGCAAATTTCTTCTTCGGGCTCGTATGCACTTGCATGTTAATGCTTAGCTTTGATCTGTCAGCTCAGGCACCAACCCGCGACCCCAAAAATCCGCCTACTCCGACCACTGCAACTCCCACAGGTACCGGTACCTCAAAGACCAACCCATCTTCTCAGACAGAAGCAAAGAAAGCCACTACTCCTACTCAAACGGGCAAGCAGGTTGATGCAACCGCCCTTAATGGTGAGTACATGAGCAATGCTTCCTGTGTGGACATGAATGTCAGAAAAGGATGTGTCACTTACAGCATCACTCCGGTTGAAGGCGCTGCCATGGCAAAGACCACTGCAGGAGCCAAGATGAGGTCACAGGCCCAGAAGAGCGTAAAAGTATGCGCCACTTCTGATGAAAAGCCTACCAGAATTTGTCCTGAGGGATCTACCAAGTTCAAGGTAAGATACCAGAGAGCGGACAAAGCAGCCGTGGTGGATTTTTCAGCCCAGCCCAGCAAATAAGAGTTTTATCGCTGCAAGCTTCAGCTAAGCATTCAAACAGGCCGTGTGTGTAATGAACGCACGGCCTGTTTGCTTTTGTAGAATTTTTAATAAGCAGATTTCAAGATTTAAAAAATAATCTAAGGCCATTCCGCCTATTTTATTTAATCTTCGTTATATTTACAACCCATTTTGTTGTTTTCCATAATCCAAACCCCATGAAAAACCTTCTTATTCCTGTTGCTCTCCTGTTCTGCATCACCGGAAGACTCCTGGCACAGGACACGCCGTATCCCTCCAATCCCAAACCGGGTATGTGTTACATCCGCTGCGTTGAAGAAGACCTCTGGAGAGAAAAAACCGTCCAGGTCACCAAGGTACCCGGCTACACCAAGCTGGAGCGCGTGCCTGCCGTTTTCGAAATGCGGGATGTTCAGATCCTGGTAAAAGAAGCATCCAAAAAACTTGAGATTATTCCAGCCGTGTACAAAACGGTCACAGACACCTTCATACTGGCAGATGGCAATGAAAAATTAAACATTGTCCCGACTATATTCACCGATGTGGTGGAGGACATTATCAGTCAGCCGGCCTATGCCCGCTTTGAAACCAAATCATCCGTCGAGGCCTGTGACAAGCCGGACCCGCGGGACTGCGAAGTGCTGTGCTACGTGCAGTATCCGGAGCAAAAGACGCCACTCAGCGTAAAAAGAATCTCCTCGGAGGCCAACTTTACAAAAACAAAAATTGCTCCAAAGATCATGACCTATACCCGGGAGGTCGTCGTCACTCCGGCTCAGGTCAGGGAAATCGAAATCCCTGCGGTATACAAGACCATTCAAAAAAAGTTCCTGGTGCGCGACGACACCGTCAGGGCCGTTGAGGTGCCCCCTCAGTACGAAAACGTAACCACGCGCGTACTGGAGAAACAAGGTTCTGTAAGCAGCTGGGAGGAAATATCCTGCAAACTTACTGATCCGAATGTATTGCCCATTTATTACGACCTGAACAGTGCCAGGCTTACTGCTGCATCCAGAAAAGTGATCGACGAGAAGCTCTATAGCCTGCTGGTCGAAAAACCCAGGATCCGGATTGAGATCAGCTCGCATACAGACAGCCGCGATTCCGACGAATACAATATTGAATTGTCCCAAAGGAGGGCACAATCTGTGGTGGATTATCTGATTAGCAAAGGCATAAAGCCCGTAAGGCTCGTGGCAAAGGGATATGGGGAAAGCCGCCTGAAGGAACCTTGCCCCAACGACGTCCCCTGCTCTGAGTCTCAACACGCCAAAAACAGAAGAACAGAATTCAGGGTCCTCACCAACTAAAGCACGAAAACGCCAAGATATTGATCTATTTATCTGAATTTCAATAATTTGGCATAGATTTTGACTCAATTCCGCTGACGGATGCAACAAATCTGCACAGGTCAGCCCCATGATCCTAAGAATTCTTCTCATTTATTGCCTGCTTGGCACACAGCTATACTCTCAAAATGCCCAACTGGTCATTCCCAAAGGACACGCTGATGCCGTCACTTCCCTGTCCATCACCGCTGATGGCAAGTATCTGATTTCTGGAAGCAGAGACCGGACCGCCAGGTTATGGGACCTAAAAGGCAATGAGATCATCTATTACCCAACCCAGGAAGAGGTGCAATCTGCAACCGTTTCCTCTGATGGCAAATGGGTCTCGATCGGTTCAACGGATGGCCAGGTCCGTTTACTTAAAACCACAGGAGAAGTGTTAAAAACATTCTCTCATCACCGAAATTTTGTCAATGCGGTGGCCTTCTCGCGGCAAGGCAACCTGATA
>CAYXKO010000246.1:0-4517 GCA_964465435.1 uncultured Saprospiraceae bacterium
CCTCAAAAAACTGGTGGCGGATGGCAGGATCCACCCGGCCCGCATCGAGGAGGTGGTTGCCAAGGTCAGAAAACAACTGGAAGAACAGATCATCGAAATAGGCGAAAGGACCATCATCGACCTGGACATACATGGATTGGACCCTTATCTGGTCCGCATGGTGGGCCGCATGAGATTCCGCTCATCCTATGGTCAAAACCTGCTCGAGCACTCCGTGGAAACCGCCAACCTGTGCGCCGTGATGGCCGCAGAACTGGGCCTCAATCCCAAACAGGTCAAAATGGCCAAGAGGGCGGGTCTCCTGCACGATATCGGTAAGGTGGCAGAGGAAGAATCAGAACTCTCCCACGCCCTGTTCGGCATGAAGCTTTGTGAAAAATACAAGGAGCACGAGGTGATCATCAATGCCGTAGGAGCGCACCACGACGAGATCGAAATGAATAACATCATCTCCCCCATCGTCCAGGCCTGCGACGCCATCTCCGGCGCCAGACCGGGAGCCAGAAGGGAGATCCTCGAATCCTACCTCAAAAGGATCAACGAACTGGAGGAACTGGCCATGGCCTATGAGGGCGTTTCCAAAGCCTATGCCCTGCAGGCAGGCCGCGAGTTGCGCGTGATCGTAGAAAGTGAAAAAGTGACCGATCAGTATGCCGACGATCTCGCATTCATGATCTCACAGAAGATCCAGGACGAAATGCAGTATCCCGGTCAGGTCAAAGTGACCGTCATCCGCGAAAAGAGGGCTACCGCTTTCGCACGCTAAGAAATTTCTTTTATATCGGTCAGAGATCGAAGAATGCCTGCAGCAGCTTGATCTGATTGCGGTACAGCAATACCCTTTTATCCTGCTCGAGCCTTTTGAGCAACCTGGATATCACCACCCTGGAAGTGGCCAGGTCCAGAGCGATCTGCTCGTGAGAAGCGTTGATCAGGGATGATCCCGTAGCCCGAGATTTTTCCTTGAGGTAAACGACCAGTCTTTCATCGAGTTTTTGAAAGGCGATCTGGTCCAGCGTCCTGAGCAGTTCGTTGAAGCGGTAGTGGATCGTATGCATCACGTATTTCTTCCAGCTGGGAAATCTCGTCAGCCATTCATCCATCAGCGAGACCGGTAGCATGATGAGTTCCACCTCCTCATCCGCCGTGGCCCTTATCTCACTCTCGTTGTTATCCATGCAGCAGGTGAAGGTCATGGCGCAACTTTCGTTTGCGTTGACGTAGTAGAGCAGGATCTCCCTGCCTTCGTCATCGATGCGGCTGACCTTGACCAGGCCTGACAGTATGAATGGGATGAACTGGATCGACTGGCCCGGTTCTATGAGGACCTGACCGGCCTCCATCTTGCGGTATTTGCCCATTTCCTGAATTTGACGGAGGAGTGCCGGTTCGAATATGTTGGCTAATCTCGAAAGATCGATCATCTGTTTTCTGATTTGGAAGTCAAGATACTGAATATCTCACAGCCCGGGCTCAATACAGGTTATGGCCTTCCCATCAGGGATTCAGGGCGCTCCTGATCAGTTCGGCCTGCTGTGCGTCGTGCACCTTCTTGTATCCCACGGCCGGTGACGCACTGGGTGGCCTGCTCACAACCCGGATGGCTCCAAAGTTCCAGTTCTGGCGGATGTAGGAAGCAGCGCCCATATTACCTGGCTCCTCCTGCACCCAGCTGCATTTTGCCTTCGGATACCGGGAGATCAGCTGGCTGATCCCGTCTTCCGGAAACGGATATAGTTGCTCGATGCGGACCAGCAGGGTGTCCTTTTTGTCATTTTTGACAAGGGCATCCTTCAGCTCGTAATAGATCTGACCACTGCAGAATACGATCTGTTTTATTTTCCCGGGGTCTGTCACTGGATCCACGATCAGATCCCTGAAGTGGGTTCCCTCGGTGAATTCTTCCAGCGAACTGACACAGGCGGGATGCCTGAAGAGCTGCTTGGGGGACATCACCACCAGCGGCTTGCGGAAATCAAAAGCAACCTGTCTGCGGAGCAGGTGAAAGAAATTGGCAGGTGTGCTGACATTGGCCGCGATGATATTGGATTCTGCACAGGATTGAAGGTAGCGCTCGAGCCTCGCCGAGGAATGCTCGGGCCCCTGGCCGTCATAGCCGTGAGGCAGGAGCATGACCAGGCCGCTCATCCGGTTCCATTTCAATTCAGCACTGGAAATGAATTGATCGAAGATGACCTGTGCACCATTGGAGAAATCCCCAAACTGGGCTTCCCAAATGGTCAGCTGTCTGGGCGTGGCCAGGGAATATCCATACTCAAAACCCAGTACGCCGAATTCCGACAGAAGGGAATTGTAAATGAAAAACTGCCCCTGCCCGTTGCTTATCCTGCTGAGCCTGCTATACTCCGCATTTGTTTTTTCATCGCACAGGACCGCGTGCCTGTGGGAAAAGGTACCCCGCTTGACATCCTGTCCGCTGAGCCTTACGTTCATGCCCTGGTCCAGAATGCTTGCGTAGGCCAGGGTCTCGCCCATCGCCCAGTCATACTGGTCCTTTTGATCCATGGCTTCCCATTGCCTGAGTATCTTTTGGATCTTGGGAAGCGGACTGAATCCCTCGGGAAGGCTGAGCAGGTTCCTGACCCAGGATTTTATTCCCGAAGCGGGCACACCGGTCAGGGGATTGGGGTCCTTCTGAAAATCCCGCACATTTTTCCTGAGATTTTTCCAGGCCAATTCGGGTTCCTGGTAGTTGTAAGGGAGCGGTTTTTGCTTGACCTGGTCCAGTCTTTGCTGAAGCGTGCTCCAGAATTCCTTTTCCATATCGTCGGCCAGCTTTTTCTCAACTTCTCCCCGCTGGTGCAAAACACCGATGTACACATCCCTTACGTTGGGGTGATTGTGTATGATCTCGTACATGGACGGCTGGGTGAATTTCGGATCATCGCCTTCGTTATGCCCATGCCTGCGGTAACAAACCATGTCGATAAAGACGTCGCTGTTGAATTCCTGTCTGTAACGGATGGCCAGCTCTGCGGCATAGACCACCGCCTCCGGATCATCGCCATTGACGTGCAACACAGGCGCCTGCACGGTTGCAGCCAGTCCCGTGCTGTAGGTGGAAGATCTGGCATCTTCAAAATCGGTGGTGAATCCTATCTGGTTGTTGATGACAAAGTGTATCGTGCCTCCGGTGTAGTATCCCTCCAGCTGGGACATCTGCAGGGTCTCGTAGACCACGCCCTGACCGGCCAGTGCCGCGTCTCCATGAATGAGGACGGGGAGGATCTTGTCGTAGTCAGAACCGTACAGTAGGTCCGCTTTGGCTCTTGCGACTCCTTCGACGACCGGGTCCACGGACTCCAGGTGTGACGGATTGGGTGCCAGTTTGAGCTGAACGGTCTTGCCCGAACGGGTAAGCACCTGAGAGGAAAAACCAAGGTGGTATTTTACGTCTCCGGATCCGAAACTGAGGTCTGGTTCGGCGGTTCCCTCAAATTCGCTGAAGATCTGCTCGTAGGTCTTACCCATGATGTTGGCCAGCACATTCAGTCTGCCGCGATGGGCCATTCCGATGACCAGTTCTTCCACCCCCAGTTCCACGCCCTTCTGGATGATCGCATCGAGGGCCGGTATGGTGCTCTCTCCCCCTTCCAGGGAAAAACGCTTTTGACCCACGTATTTGGTGTGCAGGAATTTTTCAAAAATAACGGCGCCATTGAGGTCTTTGAGGATGCGCTTCTTGTGCTCCAGGTCAAGGCCGTAATCTCCCGAATCGCGACGCTCCTCGATGGCGGACCTCAGCCATTCCCTTCTGCGCCGGTCCTCGATATGAGCAAACTCAAATCCGATCTTATGGGTGTACAGCTGCTTTAAGCGGTCCACTATTTGCCTCAAAGTGGCGGGAGGCATGCCCAGAATCCGTGCTGCCTCAAACCGGGTGTCCAGATCGGAATCCTCCAGGGCAAAATCAGCGATAGAAAGATAGGGTTTTCGGTCCTTCCGGGGTCGGATGGGATTGGTGTCAGAGAGCAGGTGGCCCCTGCTGCGGTATCCTTCGATCAGGGCCATGACAGCCAATTCCTTGGTGAGCTGCCCCGGATCTGATGACACTCCGGCCTGATCCGCACCCAGCTCAAAGCCTTCAAAAAATACGGACCATTCCCTTTCCACTCCGGCGGGATCCTGCTTCCACTGCTTGTACAGGTTTTCCAGATAAACCGGATGGGTATTTGTCAGATAACTGTAATTATTCATATGGCATTCATCGGTCTTGATCAATCAAAAGCAGGATTTCCTGCTGACACAGCAACAAACGTCCTGACAGCGCATAGGTTCAGTGATTTTCCCAATTAGTCCGCTAAGCAGGTATCAGCATCCATTCCATGAGGAAGTTTTAAGAAATACTTAAAAACAGTCAGTGCAATCTTACCGGTATAATTGCATTAATTTGCGCCATCAATCCCAGGCGATTTTGAAAAGGATTTGCCGGGGATTCCATTTTTAATTTTTTAAGTGAAACACACTGCGGATGGCCATATTGGGTAAGCTGATCG
>CAYXKO010000247.1:0-4513 GCA_964465435.1 uncultured Saprospiraceae bacterium
CCGGGAGGCGGGCGCGCCCGCGGTGCAGGTCGGCACGAGCTGCCTGCTCGGCGACGAAGCCCGCACGGGCGTACTGCATCGCGCCCGGCTTCGCGACACGGCCGCCGAGACGGCGCTCACCAACCTGTTCACGGGCGGACTGGCACGAGGGCTGTTCAACCGCGCGATGCGCGAGCTGGGGCCGCAGTCGCCCCTGGCACCGGCCTTTCCGCTCGCCACGGCGGCCATCGCGCCGCTCCGCGCACGGGCCGAGGCGGCGGGCAGCGATGACTTCACGCCCCTGTGGTCCGGCACCGATCGCACCGGCTGCCGCGCGGCACCGGCGGCAGAGGTGGTGCGGGCGCTGGCGGCAGGCTGGGCGCGCTGAGGCCGCGTGCCCCGCGTCGTCAGCCCAGCCGCGCCTTGAAGAACGCCACCGTGCGCTCCCACGCCAGCTTCGCCGCCGCGGCGTCATATCGCGGCGTGGTGTCGTTGTGGAAGCCGTGCTGCGTGTTCGGGTACTGGTGCATGGTGAAGGCCACGCCCGCGGCCTTGAGATCATCCTCTCTCCATTCGGCAGGATCAGTCTGTTGACTTCTGATCCCAACGGAACCATCCCTGAACCCGTTTCTTGTGGTATCCGGAAAAGGTGAGTCCCTGTTTACTTTCGGGCCTTTTGTGTTTGAACCACAGAAAGTATAGTTGTAGTTTCTGATGATATTGCAAAACTCGACCTTAACAGACAGATCTACGCAAAACGTATCACGTCCATTGACTTGCAGAATTTGGGTTTTACTAAGCGTTCTTTTGATCGGGTCCTTGATGTGGTACCAGGAATAAGTCAACTCCTGCCTGATGCCTGTATTTCCGCAGGTTCTGCTAATATCCCGGGGTACCAATTCGAGGAAATTTTTCCCGAACACCCTGAAATTGCGGATTGAACCTGTGTATTCCGGCAAGAACATGTTTAGCCGGTAACTGGAATCGCAGCGGTAGGGATCCGTGGATTTAGGCAAATAAACGCGGGTATTGTAATGGCAGCCGGTAAATGACCTCCCTGTAAGGGAATCTACATAGACATCCTTCAGATGGGCAGGCAGATAACACACTTCGGGAGCTTCCGGTATGTCCAGCACAATAAAGTTTATTATCGTATCTACCGCACATCCCATGGAATCTCTGCCTCTGCAAATGACCTGGCCATTGGAATCTCTTAGGCAATTTTGTCGTAATCTGTAATTACGGGAGTTCTCCAAACAAAGGGTCTCATTTGCATTAACCACCACCACTCGTTGGTCCATGACCCGAATGGTCCTGCAAACGGGACCTTTCTGATCGCAAACAGACCCTGTATTGGGATTTCCGATGTAGGCGGACGCGCACAAGACAAAATCTCCTTTATCCTTAAAGCTCAAAAAGACCTCTCCATCATTGCTTCCCAGATCCTGTCCATCCAGCGTCCATACATAGCCGGGTTTGCAATTTCCCTCCACCTTGACCGTGTAGCGGACATCCCGGGCGCCCTGGCATATTTCCCCGGGTCCTTCGATGGGCTTCAGGGGTGGTATGACCGGAGGGGGGCTCAGCTCAGTGGTCTTCAGACAAATGTCGCATACATCCCCATTGCATCCATCCACAAAAAGATAATAAGTCTTGCAAGCCTCCAGGTTGAGATTATAATTATAAGTGGAAGGTCCCATGCAAACAGGATTGCAGACTATGGATTCAGTGCAACTGCAATCTCCCCAGATCCCCAATTGCACACCCGTACCATTTACACTGCAATTACTGGTGGTCACGGTGATGGTAACTGGACCGCCTTGCGATACAAATGCCCACCAGCTTGTATTGTGTGCTTCACCGCCCTCCGGGCACAAGGGTGAACATCCTGTGGGGTTGGATTGATCGAGCATGGTACAACAATAACCATTGAGCTCAGAAAGCGAACAAACCACCCTTGCACCATTACAACTCTCTGACGGAGGAGGCGTGCATTGTGAGCGCAGGCAAGCACATATGTTCAGAAAAAAAAGTACCGTTAGAAAAGATTTCTGCTTCATGACAATATTGATTTTAAGGTCAGTTTTTAATCTTGGATCCGAGCCATACTCCAAGCCCGGAATGCATCCACGGAATGGCTGATTCAGTGTATTCATACTCATATAGCTTTCATTCATGGCCTGCGTTGCAAAAAATGTCTGTTTATTTTTTGATTCGACCCGGACCAATCAAAATTGGATCGGGGTACCCATCAATGTGCGAATCAAAAACTCCTTAACAAGTCCATTTTCTGACGATCGGACGGTAAATCAAGACAGGTTGTACTTCGGGAAAATTCCTGTAAGTGATAGGAATGACCATTAATTCTATGATCAATCTGTCTATCCAATTAAATGAAATAAAATATTTAAAGCTCATCTTAAAAGTATTAAATGAATGAAATCAAACTTTTTAATTCAAGAAAGACATGAAAGATTGAAACCTAAACCAAAGGCTCAAATTGTCTCGCAAACAAATTCAATACTTACGCTGACTCTGAATTTAGTATTTGTAAGTTGGGATAGGATCACCCGGACCAGGCTAATTATTAATACGACTATTTCAGCAGTAAATCATTTTCCTTTAGAATATTTTGAAATCAATCTTCAACATTATAAACGCACTTAATTCACAAACGCTGCCTGAGGGGAAAGCTGATGGCTGATGGCTCTTTGCATAAGCCTTGGCCTAGGCAAAGGCCATTAGCAAGCTGCCATGAGCTATCTGACTTAAGCTTTGGCTGTTATCATTGGCTTTGGCCTAGACATTGGCTTTGGCTTAGGCATAGACATAGGCATAGACCTTAAGCTACCTATATCTTCACCAGCTTTCCACTCAACGAAGTATCGCCATGGATCACAAGATGATACACATACACAGCAGCAGGAAGATGAGACAGGTCCAGTTCGTGGCTATTGGACTGATTGATCTGCCGGTGGTGGCCTGCGAGTTTACCATCCATGCTTTATTTCTCCAGATTTAAGTTTGATATTTTACACAAAGCTATGATGGTTGGCTGTTTAAAAAAAGTGCCACTTCCCTGCAAGGATACAAATTTTCTCAACAATCCCTAATTGCATATGGCAACCTTTTTTGTCATACTTCCCTTGTCAGTCCTCACTCTGATAAAATACAAACCCGGGATCAGATCCGAAACATCATATTTTCCAGAATCGGAAGCGATCCACGATTTTACCATATTTCCACGGCAATCATACAATTCCAATGACTCTTTCCGGACAAATCCATCTCCAATAAAAACAAAGAATCCACGAATGGGGTTGGGCATAATGCTAAAGCCCAAAATTTCATCGGTCAATTTGGTTTCTCCGGATATCAGGCGAACTCTTTCACAACACTTCTGGCTTTCGCCGCATGCGGTTGTGTATTGATAACACAAATAACGCTCCGCAGCAATTGGATCCCACACCACCAGTATCTCACTGGTATCCTTGCCTCCATCTCGCGTCAGGATCTGACCTCCCTCAATCGTCCAGTTCTGAGAGGTAAATCCTGAATGCCTTAATGTATCTATTCTGTATTTGATGCTGTCACCCGGAAAGGGATTAAAATTACCTTCGGGACAAATTTCATAAAGATCGAAGACGGATTCGTCCAATTCTTCACAATAGGTATAAACACACTGTCTGGACAGTTCGCCAAATTTAGACCGGACGTTCAGTTCAAGACAATAATTGTTTTTGTTTCTTAATATCAAGGTATTATTGGTATCTATGCTTCTCTTCAGACTATCAGATTGAAGATACCATTTATAACTGAATTGATTGGAAAAATGAATTTCATTGTGACAATTCAAAGTTTGATCTGATATTTCAGGCATCAGTATTAATTTTCCACTATCACAATATTCTCTAAATGTCACCCTGTAGTCTTGCAAAATAGTATATAGATAATAAGCGCTGTCACACCGATAGGGATTTGTGGATTTTCGCAAAGGAACCAAAATTCCTGTCTGGCAACCTTTGTAAATCTTCCTGGTAGCCGGATCAATATAGTTATCTGCAGTATCACAACCCAAATGATAAATATTGGGATAGTCGGGTACAGGAAGGACATCAATTTCCAGTACCGAATCATAGCTGCAACATCTGGCTTTATTGAGAATATTAAATCGATATTCCCCACTTTCAAAAATGTAGTTTCCATTCCAAAGAAAGGGTTTCTGTTCATCACAGATTGTAAGCTTTGGTGCATATCTGTCCGCTTCGGGAGCGACCAATATCGTCTTGCAAATGGGACCCTTGTGTTTACAAATCGTAGATCTGTCAGAACTTCCGATGGTGGCCTCCACACAAAGGATGAAACTGCCCTCATCAGGAAAATCCAACTGCATCTGTGCTGCGTCAACTCCCAGATCTGCTCCATCCAAAGTCCATTTGTAAAATGGAACACAGTCGTTGCTTGAGCTCGCAGAATACTGGATACCGCAGGAACCAGGACAAATCTTGTCAAATCCCGTCATTAAAAATGGATT
>CAYXKO010000248.1:0-4512 GCA_964465435.1 uncultured Saprospiraceae bacterium
GCTTAAGCTATCAAACCTTTTTTCCATTTTATTCTTTTAACTTGCTCAAAGTTAACAAAATATCTAGTATTTTAGCTGCCTAATTCAGTTAATCTATAATCAGGCTGAATCCACTGACCATTTAAATACTACGAATTTATACCCTGGTTTATATTTGCTCATGACAGAAAAAGGAGTAATAAGATTTATAAAAAAATGACAGAAGCACAGCCTGCAACAGCACCTACCCAAAAGGTGGTGTTTCGTGTTCCAAAGATAGTTTTGTGGTTAATCAAACATTAGTTTTTCAAATCAAGTTTTGTGGTAAAAGTCCCACCCTTCGGGTAGCTGTCAACCGATAGAACAGATCATTCCCACCAAACTTGAGAAACCGTTGATCTCGTTTAAAGGAACCCAATTGCATTCGAGCTATGCCTCCGGTAACCAATGGTATTACAACGACACATTGCTTTCCGGTTTTACCGGAAAGCAACTTACACCTGCCAAAAGTGGACAATACTCTGTTAAGCACATTTCCGAAGAAGGCTGCGAAATTATTTCAGACAAATTCAATTATGCAGTGAATGCATTCACCGAGAATCCAGATCAGCAACAGGTTCGCATTTATCACAACCCGGCAAACAACATCATTTATGCCGAATGTCAAACCGGCTATCAAATTTTCAGCTCCACAGGCCAACTTATTAAATACGAAAACCAGCCAAGCACCTAAATCGACATTTCACACCTTAAACCGGGAGTCTACTTCCTGAAAACATGGGGTCGGACCGGACTATTTATCATTACTGAATAATCCTTTGTAAAAAACATAACAAAAATGAAAAAAATAAATTACTCTAGAAAAGGAAGAAGCGCACATGCCTGCATAACCATCAATGGGATTTATCAAATGAAAGTTGGGAAGAAAAAGTCCGGTTGCCGAAATTTTGAAACACATGGCAGCTGCAAAATGAACATAAAAACTGCATTTCTGATGATCCTGTTGCTGATGGCCTCCAATGTGAAGCCCTCAACTGCACAGGTTGTTGAAACCATCATTTCTCTTCCCAATTCCGCGGCACCCCGTGATTTATTGTATAATCCCATTGACAACAAAATTTATTCTGCAAACACTCCTGATCTTAACAAGCCGGGCGCAGCGACAGAGAGTGTGTCGATTATTGATGGTGCAACCAATCAAGTCATTGCATCCCTGCCAATGAAAAAAGGTTCCAGGGATTTCTGCCACAACACCAAGGACAACAAGGTATATGTAGCCAATTATTTTGCCGACAGCGTGACGGTAATTGACGGTAAAACGGACAGGGTGCTGAACATTATTCCGGTAGGCGACGGTCCACGAGCCCTGGCTTACAATTCGGCAAACAACCGGATTTATTGTGCCAATGAAACCACCGGAGATGTGAGCATCATAGACGGAAAAACCGATACTGTCATCGCCATCGTAAAGGTGGGTACTACGCCCCGCGTGATTTGTTACAATCCCATCAGCAATAAGGTGTATGTCCCAAATGCAGGTAGCTCAAACCTGTCGGTCATTGACGGGACCGGCAATAGGGTGATCGCAACGCTTAAAATGGGTAATATTCCCCGTGGAATAGTTTTTAACCCTAAGATTAACCGCATTTATGTATCCAATTACTCTTCAGACAATGTGAGCGTGATCGACTGCACAATGGATTCAGTGATTGCTACCATACCGGTAGGTGACGGCCCCACAGCCATATTTCACAATCCGGCGGGCAACAAGATCTACTGCTCCAATGTTGGAGCTCCAGGTCCCAATACTCCTGCTGAATGTACTGTTTCCATCATCGATGCAGCAACGAGCAAGGTCGTTAAAACCCTTACCACTGGGGATGAACCTACCTCATTCTGCTATGCATCCAATTCAAATAGAGTTTACTGGGCCAATGAATGGAGCCACGATATTGCAGTGGTGGATGCAGCTACCGATACGTTTATTACCGTTCTAAAGTACGACAATCCCCCCGTCACCCCGGTAGATGTTTGTTATAATCCTTTGAACAACAAAATCTACACCGCAAATAGGCTTAAGCTGGCCTTAGGAGTAATAAAGGATACCGTAAAAACAACCACTTCAATACCCCAGGAAAAAATAAATCAAGCTATTCCAATCCTCTTCCCCAATCCCGTCCAAGGTATATTACATCTATGGGATATATCAGGCTACTCAATTTTTTCACCTAATGGGAATTTGCTTTTACAATCCGAGCATGCCGTTGATAAAGTGGATGTCTCATCTCTTCCAAGGGGAATTTACTTTATAAAAACCTCAAAAGGTACCACCCCATTTGTCAAGGAGTAAAACTACATCATATACAATAAGTTGCGAGAAAGTAAGCCATTGTCAAAATGCAAGACCCATCCTCGTAGGAAACACTTTCATAAGATATTACATTGAATAAAGGCAAAAATGTCTAAGTTTATAAATGCCCAGTGAAAGAAGTCAGAAACTACTAAGTCACTGACTGTTAAAGCACCAGGGCCTGCAGGCGCTCAGCCTGCCACAGCATCCAGCGCACCGAGGGTCCGTCCATGTCCTCTGCCAGGCGGTGGCTGTCCATGCTGAATCCCGTGGTGAACATCTCGCTAAGCACGATCAGATCGGTCGGGCCGGAGATCGCATCCAGATGTCCGTCCAGGTCCTTTCTGGCGCCCTCCGGATCTTCCCACCGGATGGGAGTCTGCACTAGGGTAAGTCTGAGGTCTTGCATCCTAAGATAACGCAGGGATGGGCGTCTGGTTTTGACGGGTTCAGGCAGACTTCTTCCCTTGAACCAAAAATACGGAGTGGCGTAAATGTCGTCATAATCCAACCCTAAAATATCCTTACTGTCAATTTCCGTTTGTATATTTGCCTCAATACCCTGCCTTCTATGAACACCCTGTCTTCAAAATCAATTAATACCTGTCTGTGCGGGAGTTGGATCTTCTTCACCAGCCATAATTGCATAATTCCCAATTGTCCCGGACTCCAAAAGACCATTTGGCACTCTTTCCATCCTTGTTACCCAGCAGATATGTTGACTTCTCCTTGGGAATACTCTAAAGCAATATGCACTTATCCTAAGGTAAAAATGGCAAGCCTGATTCGACTGGCAAGATTGAATCCATTCAAATCTTTAAAATTCAACAATCAACCAAAGTGGCCGCCAGGGAAACAAAAATGTTTAGATCAAATAAATTCAAAAAAATACCCTTCATCAGTTCATTGGAATGGACTAAGATAATAAATCCCTTTTCCCATCTACATTAAGAAATTACCTAAAACACAAAACACCTATAAACTCTGAAATATTGACAAATGAAAAACAACACAATAATTTATCAAGATAAAAACAAGACCCATCATCCTGACCTTTTCCCTGATGAGCAAAATGTGCCAATTAACAGAGCCAGATGGCAAGCAAAATAAAGGCCATCCGTCATAACCGCATCAAAGTGATATTAGACAACAAAATCAAATGTGAAACAGACAAGAACACGAAAATATTTGAAAATAAAAGTGCACAGATTATCGGCATGAAAAAAGAAAGTATCGTAACGAGAATCAAAATTAGATTCATGGAATTAGCAAAGGAAAAATCCAGTGTGAACGAAATAGCATCAGGAGCGGCACTTGGAGCTTTTACCGGTGTTTTCCCATCATTTGGCTTTGGCTTTCTGACCGTCATATTTCTTTACAGATTCTTTAAATTCAATATTTTAGCAGCAGCAACTGGAAGTCTGATTTCCAATCCACTCACAAGTCCACTCTTTATGCTGTTAAGTTTTAAAATCGGAGAGCTAATACTTGACACCAATGTCCACTTTGACATGCATGACTGGTCAGCAAACTTAAAAGAAGCCGGATATTCCATTTTCATTGGAGCCTTAGCAGTTAGCAGCTTATGCAGCCTTGTAACGTATTTTACCACAAGGCAAGTTGTAATTTATATCAGAAATAATAAAACAAAAGCACTTTAAGAAAGAGTGACTTTAACAACAAAGCAAATTAAACAATATAAAACACCAATAAAAAGAATAAAAATGAAACTACTTGTCACCACTGATTTTTCGTCAAACTCCAAAGGAGCCATCAGATTTGCGCAAACCCTTTCAAGGCAATCAGAAGATATTGAAGTAATATTCTATCACGCCATTCACATTATGAAACCTACCGTTTGGAGTGAGTTATTCTATAAATCTTATAAAAAGGACGAAATAGAGCGTCTGACCTCAGAACTTAAAAAGTTCATCCATGCCAGTCTTGGAAAAGACAAGGGTTTGTTTGCCAATGCGAAATATGTTGTTGAAAATTGCAATTCAACTGAAAAGAACATAATTCTATATGCTCAAAAAAACAAGGTAGACTTCATATGCATAGCCACCCGAGGAGCAGGCTTGCTAAGGAAAGTAATGGGTACTCATACATCATACTTGGTTAATAATTCAAAAGTTCCCGTGCTGGTAATACCAAGTCACTACAGAGTAAAACCATTAAAAAAG
>CAYXKO010000249.1:0-4508 GCA_964465435.1 uncultured Saprospiraceae bacterium
CTTCCTTAGTATTGTTTTTTTCCTTTTCCTCAGCCAACTGAAGGCGCAGAACCTGCCTCCGATCTGCCCCAATCCATCCTACATGACCTCTACCTGTGCCGCGGCCTGCCTGATCTGCGACATCCATGGTTTTAAGGGCAGAAACACCAGTACCGTGCCCGGCGAGCTGCCTCCTGACTTTTGTACCACCGTCAAGCACAATGGCCAGTGGATCGCCTTTATGGCCAGTTCGGTTCGGCTGAAGCTCCACCTTTCTGTGAGCAATTGCAACCGGGGCTATGGGCTGGAAGTGGGATTGTTCGAAAGTGCGGATTGCAGGAACTTCCGCAAGATCTCCAATTGCCTGGGCGACGTGCCGGAGGGCACCACCGGGGTTTTGACCGTAAGCCAGAACCTGGTCATTGGCAATTATTACTACCTGGTCATAGATGGCAACCGGGGGGATGTCTGCGACTATCAGGTCAGCATTGTGGAGGGCAGTACCCAGGTCTCGCCTTTGGACTCTTCCGGAACGATCAGCGGCCCCATTGTGGTTTGTGAGGGAGATGAATGGGACTATTCGGTCAATTCAGTTCCGGGCGCCGCCTGGCAGTCCTGCACGCTCAATGGATCACCCCTGGGAAACGGAAGCACAAAAAAAATCAAATGGTCTCAGCCGGGCAGCTTTGACCTTTGCGTCAAGGCATTCAATGCCTGCGACGAAGGGACACCCGGTTGCAGTCGAATACAGGTGCTGGCCAGGAGCTATGCCGACCTCGATGCATCCATCTGCGAGGGAGATAGTTTTGAAGTGGGCAAGGGCAATTTTTTTAAGGCAGCCGGAGACTATCAACTGACACTTCCGGGTTCCAATGGTTGCGACAGTATCGTACAGCTGCATTTGAGTACCCTGGGATCAGATCATTCCACCCGTTCATTCAACCTTTGTGAAGGGGATACGCTGCGACTGAATTCGAAGTCCTACACGCGGGAAGGCAGCTATACGGACAGCCTGCAAAATGCACAGGGCTGCGACAGCATCGCGACCATACAGATCAAGACCATAGTGTGCAACATCCAGGGAGAGCTTCAGCTACAGCATCAACCCTGCCATGGAGACAGTAAAGGGCAGATCCGCCTCAGAGTGTCCAGCGGGACGCCTCCTCTGCACTACAAGTACGAAAATCTCAGCGTCACCGGCATCCGGGGGCAGGGTGATTTTCTCTCAATCGCAGACAGTCTGATCTTGCAGAATCTGCCGGCCGGAGATTATCGCATCCGCATCGAAGATGATTACGGCAATCAAAGGGAATTTTTCGTGACAGTCCTGGAACCCGAATTGCTTCTTGCCGGATTTGAAACATCTTTCTTTGGGAGCTTTCAGCTGCGTTGTCATGGGGACAGCCTGGGATGGATCCGGGCTGTTGGCATGGGAGGCACCTCGCCCTACCAATATGCCTGGCAGGACAACTCTGGCTCCGATTTCAGAAGTGGACTCGCTGCATGCGATTACTCACTCACCCTTACGGACAGGAATGGTTGCAGAACGGTAAAAGATATTAGCCTGGCGGCACCTGCCGATCTCTCTTTTCAGATTGCCGGCCAGGATCCGGATTGCCTGGATGATCAGAGTGGCCTGATCAAGGTCGTTCAGACTGCAGGAGGAATTTCACCTTATCAGTTTGGCTTGAATGGATCCTCTTTTTCAGACAAGAGCGAATTTCTGAATCTGGGTGCGGGTATCTATCAGGTCATCCTCCGCGACTCCCTGGGATGCACGGACACCCTGACCCGGGAACTTCATCAACCGGTACACAATTACATTTCAGGCCAGACAGAGTACACGCTTTCCCTGGGGGATTCGGTCTTATTAAAGCCGGACCGTCAATCGGACCCTGTCCGCGTACAATGGACCCCTCCCGACGGTTTGAGCTGTGCTCAATGCCTGGAACCTTATGCGCGTCCGCTGGACGATTCGAGGTATGTGCTGCACAGCTGGTCGGTGGATGGTTGTCCGGACAGCCTCATCGTGTACGTCAAGGTCATCAAGGACCGTAGGATCTGGGCGCCCAATGTGTTTTCTCCCAATTCGGATCAGGTCAATGATCGCTTCAGGCTCTATGGTGGGTCTCAGTTTTCCCTCATCCGGTCGCTGAAGATCTACGATCGTTGGGGAGGACTGGTCTGCGAGATTCTTCAGGCAGATCCGCATGATTCCTCGACGGGATGGGATGGCTCTAAAAATGGAAATCTCCTGCTTCCCGGCGTGTATGCCTGGCTGGCAGAGGTGGAGTTTCTGGATGGGGAGACTGAGTTTCTGAGCGGAGACCTGACCTTGGTAAGGTGAGGGCTCGTTTAGAGAGGATCCAATCCGATTTCTCTTATAAAATGCCATCGGGAGGGACAGTTCACTATGTCCCACTTCCATTTTCTTCTTCCTAGAGTAGTGATGAAAAATCAATCGTATAAAATGAGCAATACCCGGGCAGACCCAATTATTTTATTTTTTGTTTTTGGTCCATCCTGAGTTGCTGATCCTCAATTTTTATTGGTCTCTGATCATTTCTTGCAGCGAAATCCGGGCCCTTTGGGTCTGTAGTTTATTCCATACTTTTACTTTCAAATCAGACGATGAACCGCTACCTGAAAATTGTGCTTTTGTTCTGTGTTACCAATCCTGTGTTCCATGCCCAGCATTTTGTCTCTGTGACGGGCAGCCCGACGGGAGATGGATCTATTGTGCGACCCTGGGATTTGCAGACCGCCTTGAACCAACCCCCGGCAGTGAGGCCGGGAGATACCATTTTTATCCTGGCAGGCCGATATTTTCCACCCCGCAGGGACACAAGTATGTTGGCTGGATTTATCAGCTATCTGAGAGGCAGCAAGGGCCAGCCCATCGTAGTCATGCCCTATCGTCAGGATCGCGTGATCATCGATGGGGCAAACCTGCCTCATCCCGTGGAATCGGATGTGGAATCTGCGGCCTTCGGTGCATTGGGCGCATATACTGATTTTATCGGTCTGGAGTTTACCAATTCCAGGGAAGGGTACAGGGTCAGTCCGGATATCAGGCGTGCATTGCGGGTCAAAAGTGTCATTCAAAATGCGGTGGGACTGCGATGGATCAACAACATCGTCCACAACACCGGAGAGGGTCTTGGCGTCTTTTCAGGCTGTCAGGATTGCGAGCTGTATGGCAATATCATTTTTTACAACGGTTGGTCCCATACCGGGGTCCGGGGTCACGGCGAGGGAATGTATCTTCAAAATTCCGCCAATGAAAGAAGGGTGGCGGACAACATCATCTTCAGGCAGTTTGACAGCGGGATGATCATCTATGGCACATCCAATGCATCCATTGACAGCTTTTTGATTGAAGGCAATATCCTGTTTGACAACGGCTCCCTCAACGATGATCCAAACGGCTGGGGATTTCTGTTTGGCAAGAACAGCACCCTTACGGGTCCCGGCAGATATTTCCGCATTCAGAATAATTACCTCTACAACGCATTGGATTACCGGCGCAGCAACAACATCGATCTGGGCTATCAGTCCGGATTGGATCAGGTCGAATTTCATAACAATTACTCCGTGGGTTTCCAGGCCATTCGTTACAACATCCCCGTGACCAACCTGAATTCCGGAAACAATACGCTGGTAGGAGGCATCGGTGACATCAGCCGGCCTCAGATGGAGGCGGGTAATCAAAACCGATTGTTTTCCGGTCAGCAGAAGCCCTCCGCCAATGAGATCTTCATCAGAAAGAATGATTACGAAAAAGGCCGCGCACACGTCGTGGTGTACAATTGGGAACGGAAAAATTCAGTGAGCATTCCACTGGCTCAGACGGGGCTGGACAAGGGTCAGGCTTTTGAAGTTTACGATGTGCAAAATTTATTGTCAGGACCCTTGTACCGTTCATTGTACAGCGAAGACGGCCAAAGCATCGATCTCCCCATGGATCTCACAAAGGTCAGTGCGGCTGTAGGAAACATCCCGCGTGCTCCGCGGCACACCGATCGGGAATTCGGCGTGTTTCTCATCAAGGCCATCCCCTTGCCATCGCATACCAAGAAACCGCTTGCGGATCAAACGCATAGGCTGGAATACTCCGGAAATCAGCTAAGGCTGCATCTGCCGGCAGTTTCTGCTTACAGACTGGATTTGTTTGATCTGTGTGGCAACCGGGTCCGGCAAATGGATTTTGTGGGAGACGAATTGTCGATAGAAAGGTACTTTTTGCCCTCGGGTATTTACCTGTGTACTGTACAAAGCGAGCTACAAAATTTCAGTTTTAAAATTTTGATTCCTTGATTTTTTGAGTTTTTTAAATCAATGACTTTTCAATTTTTTGGAAAAATCACGACGTCCATATTTTATTGCAACTTCGAGATTTATTGGAGTTAATCCGATGAATCGTTTTAAAGGGAATGAACAAGATCGATACAAAAAAAGCCTGGAAATTTTTTGAATCAAATAATCTGTTGGAATCGATACAAGGTTGGTTCAGGCACATTTCATAAGAT
>CAYXKO010000250.1:0-4459 GCA_964465435.1 uncultured Saprospiraceae bacterium
GCGCCAGCGATAGGGGATCTTCATTTTTTCAAAAAGCACTTCTCCCACTTGTCTGGGGCTGGCAATGTTGAATCGCACGCCCGCCTGTTCGTAGACGGATTTTTCAGCTTTTTGGATCAGGTCTCCGAGGACGCCACTGTACGATTTCAGGAAGCCCGCATCGATGCGCACCCCCTCGTGCTCCATGTCGCAAAGCACCTTGACGAGCGGCATTTCGATGTCGTGCAGCACGGAATGAAGTTCGGATTTGGAGATCTCCTCCCTGAGCAGGGGATAAAGCCTCATCACCACATCGGCATCTTCGGCAGCATACTCCTTGATCTGCTCCAGGGGTACATCGCGCATGGATTTCTGGGAGGGGCCCTTTTTGCCGATGAGGTCTTCGATAGGAACCATCTTGTAATTGAGATAGCTTTCGGACAGATAGTCCAGCTTGTGCCGTTGATCGGGCTCGATCAGGTAATGGGCGATCATCGTGTCGAAAGCAGGGGCAGGCATGTCCACTCCGTACTGAAGGAGCTGCAACATGTCAAACTTGATATTCTGACCGATGAAGTGCTTGTCCTCGCTCTCCAGCAGGTCCTTAAACCCATCGACCAGCTTTTGAGCTTCAGTCTGATTGGCGGGTACGGGCACATACCACGCCTCATGGGCCTTCAGGGCAAAAGACATGCCCACCAATTCGGATTGCGTCGGATCGATGCCCGTGGTTTCCGTATCGAACGAGATGGTCTTGTGTTTTTTTAGTTCCGCCACCAATTTTCTGATATCCTCTTCGCTTTGGGCGGTCTGGTATTCATGCGCAATCGACCGGATGTCGTGATCGGCGATGCGGTATTCCTTTTTGGGTTCTGATTTTTCTTCCGGCTTGTCCTCGGTGTCAAACAGCAATTTGCCTGCGGTGCTGGGCCTTTCGCCAAGGACCGCGTCCGCCAGGGTCCTGAATTCCAGTTGCCTGAAGAGTTCGCTCAATCTTTCGCGGTTTGCCCCCTCGATGCGGTAGGCCTTCTCATCAAACTGGACCGGGGCATCGAGGCTGATTTTGGCTAGTTGCTTGCTGAGAATCGCCAGGTGTTCATTTTGCTCGATCTTATCCTTCAGCTTGCCGGGCACACTGTCCTTGTGGGCCAGCAGGTTTTCCACCGTATCGAATTCCTGCAGGAGCTTGGCCGCGGTTTTTTCCCCGACACCCGGAATACCCGGGATGTTGTCCACGGCATCGCCCATCAGACCGATCATGTCGACCACCTGGTCCACGCGCTTGATGCCCCAGGTCTCGGTCACTTCCTTGGGACCCATGATCTCGGCCCCGTTGCCCTGCCGCGATGGTTTGTAGATCTTGATGTGGTCTTCCACCAGCTGTCCGTAATCCTTGTCGGGTGTGACCATGTACACCTCGAAACCCTCTCTGGCAGCCTGTTTGGCCAGGGTGCCGATCACGTCGTCCGCCTCATAGGCTTCCGCGGTGATGATGGGTATGTTGAATGCCTTGACGATCTCCTCGATGTAGGGCAATGCGATGCTGATATCCTCCGGCTGGGCTTCGCGGTTGGCCTTGTACTCCGGAAAATCGCGATGCCGGAACGTAGGTCCCTTCAGGTCAAAGGCCACGGCGATGTGGCTGGGCTTTTCGTTGTTGATGATGTCCCAGAGATTGCGCGTGAATCCGGAAATGGCGGAGGTATTTAGTCCTTTGGAATTGATGAGCGGCCTGCCAATGAATGCATAGTGAGCGCGATATACCAGCGCATGCCCATCCAGGAGAAAGAGTTTTTTCATGTCTGTCCGGATTGAAAGGCTAAGGTAGGCAGAATGCGGGAAGTGCCTCGCGAATTATGCGATCCGTAAGCTTACAATGGCCGGAAAAAAACAAATCCGGCCTGTGGCCTGACAACCGGACTCATTGTACCGGAGCCTGATTGCGGTATTTGGCTATGGCCGCCTCAATTTTTTCCTTGCGGTTCTCGGGATCGGGGTGGCTGGACGTAAATTCCGGACGGCTGTTGCCGCCTGAGGCCCTTTTCAGAATCTCCATGACGTCGATCAGGGCCTCGGGCCTGTAGCCGGCATCGATCATAAATTTCACGCCCAGGTCATCGGACTGCAACTCCTGGTCCCGTCCGTAACTCAGGCCTACGAGGGCTGCAAACTGCTGGGCCATCTGGGCCGACTGCTGGTCTCCCATGGCCACTCCGGCCGCTCCGGCAAGTCCGGTGAGGAGCTGATCCTTTTCCATGCGTTCTCCGGCGTGCCTGCCAATGACGTGACCGATCTCGTGGCCCAGGACCCCGGCCAGCTGATCTTCGTTGGTCAGCTGATCAAACAAGGCCCGCGTAATGAACACCTGCCCGCCGGGCAATGCAAAGGCGTTGACCGTGCGTGGGTCGGCCAGGAGGTGGAACTCAAACTTGTAAGGAGTCCTGGCGGCTACGCTGCTGCGGACGATATGGTTGCCGATCTCGCGGACCAGTTGCTGGTCGTTGACATTTGGATCGGGGCCACCAAATTCCCGGATCATGGCCGGCCGGTTGTTGAGGCCGATGGCCACTTCCTGATCAGGCGTGATGCTCACGTGCTGGTAAACCCCCAGGTATTCGTTGTAACTGCTGGTGGAGCAGTAGCGAAATAGCGTAATTCCGGCGATGATCAGGGCAATTAGCAGGGATCCCCCCACCCTTCCCCGGCCGGTATTGAATCCGCTGAAAGCCCTTCTTTGCATTTGGCTCATGACAAGTTGTTTAGAAAGGGAAAATTAGGCAAATTTTTTAACTGAGCGTAAATCCTCACAACGAGTAGTCCTGTTGCGGGGAGTCGATCGGGTTCAGGATTTGAGCCGCATCATTCGACAAACAACCGCTTTACCCGGGGCGAGATGCCGCAAAGGATTTCATAGGGGATGGTATCGGATATTTCCGCCAGACGCTCAATGGGAGCATTTCTTCCAAAAATTTCCACCTCGTCGCCTTCGGCCGCTTCCGGGATGTCGGTGACATCGACCATGCACATATCCATACAGACCAGACCCCGGATCGGGGCAAAGCGACCGTGCAGGAAAACCTGATAGCTCCGCGATCCCGCAATGCGGGGCAATCCGTCGGCATAACCCATGCTGAGCACGGCGATCCGGGAGTCCCGGGTCAGCTTACCCGACCGGTTGTAGCTTATGGTCTCGGTGGCAGGCACGTCCTTGATCTGGCTGATCCTCGTCTTGAGTGTATGCACCGGTTCGAGCTTTTCGGTCAGCTCGGGGTCGGAATCAATGCCATAAAGTCCGATTCCCAGTCTGACCAGGTCGAGCTGCATGTCCGGATGTCTGCCGATGCCGCCGCTGTTGAGGATATGCGCCAGGGGCTTGCACTCCAGGCGGTCTGAGATCAATTGCCAGGCCTGACGAAAAATCCGCAATTGCCGGCCGCTAAATTCGTCAAAAGAACCATCGCCACTGGCCGCCAGATGACTGAATACGGATGCTATCCTGATGTTTCGGTTTTTCTGAAGGATGTGAATGAGGGGTTCCAGATCCTGCTCCTGAAATCCCAGTCGGTTCATGCCACTTTCTATTTTGATGTGCACTTCGATCAGCCGGTCGCCAAGCTCGGCACACAATCTTTTGAGCTGTGGGATTGAAAACACCTCCGGCTCCAGACCATGCTCCTGGAGTTCCGCATAATCGGCATGGGCCGTATTCATCACCATGATGCGCGAACGGATGCCCTTCTCGCGCAGGAGGATCCCTTCATCGGGATAGGCCACGGCCAGATAGTCGACGCCCTTGTGCTCCAGGTACCGGGCCACCTCATACTGTCCGGACCCGTAGGCGGAAGCCTTTACTACCGCCATGATGCGGGTATCCCTGTTCAAGAGGGACTTGTACACGGAAATATTGTGCGCAATGCCCGCCAGGTTGATCTCCAGGATGCTGTCGTGCCTCGACAGGGCAAAGCTGTGATAGAATTTCTCGAGGGAATAAGCCCTCGCTCCTTTTATGAGGATGCACTCCCGCTGGAAGTTGATCGAATCCACCCCTCCCAGGAATTCGGCCGTATCGTGAAAAGCATGAAAGCGGACTTTCGGGGACAGGTAGGTGCGAAGCGCTCCAATGCGGGTTCCCACTGCCACGACCCGGCTCAGCCCGAATTGTTCTGCGAGACGGGCTATTTCAGATAGCAGGCGGTCGTCGTGCTCTCTTTGTGCAAAATCGGTGATGATCAGGGACCGCGAAAGATTGGGGTCCTGCTGGTCCAGAAAGCGGAGCGCCAGTTGCAGCGATTTTAGGTCGAGGCTGTAGCTGTCGTTGATCAGGACGCAACCGTGCAGGCCTTCCCTCTGCTCCATCCGCAAGCGGAGGCCCTGCAGACGCTGCAGCTGGGTATGGGTCTGCGCGACCTCCAGGCCGCAGTGCAGGGCTGCAACCAGGGCATGGGTGGCGTTTTCCAGAGAGGCCGGATCGGAAAAGGGC
>CAYXKO010000251.1:0-4415 GCA_964465435.1 uncultured Saprospiraceae bacterium
TTTGGTTTCTCCATAGCATACCATCCCGGATGGCAGATCGATGGATACAATCACATTAGGCAACTGATTGATGGTGTCTATGATGTTTTTCAGAGAACCGGTCACCGGCCTGTTTGTGCCATAACCCAGAATGGCATCTACGATGATCCAATCTGCAGGTATTTCTTTAAGCAAGTCGGGTTCTGTAAGATCCTGGATGTGGATTCCCTGCCGGGATGGCAATTTTGCAAGATTGATCCTGAAGTCAGGAGTTTCCCGGTTTTCCCAGGGGACGAGCAATACGCGGACGGTCTTGAATTTCTGGCTCAAAAGCCGTGCAACCACGAGGCCATCGCCCCCGTTGTTTCCCTTGCCACAGACCACAACAACATGCTCTGAGTCAGGAAATTTGGAAAGAAACCAGTCTGTAAACACCTGGCCTGCCTTCTCCATAAGAGTTTCAGAGCTGATTTTTTGTAATGACATGCTCTCGGATTCAATCCTGCGGATCTGTTCCGGGGTCAATATTTTATGGGACATGGTCTATATTTGAGCCAAAAATAGTTTGTATGCGAATAGTATCCCGGCTTTTATGTGCCTTTATCTTTTTGATTCTCATGTCCTGTCAGCCGGGGCGGAGGCCTTCCACCTACAGTAAGGATTTGCTGCATTTAAGGTCGATGATGTCCGGCGATTTTAGCAGTTTCGCACAGGCAGCGAGGGATTCCCTGTTTCAGGATGTCATGCTGAGAATGTGTCCTGTTTGGACTGATGATCCCAATGGCGTATGGCTTTATGTGGAGCAGGCGTTTTCTGTCAATCCTGGCAAACCTTACCGGCAAAGGGTGTATAAGCTCGAGCGCCTGTCCGGAAAAAGATACGTGAGCAAGGTTTTTACCTTGCCCGATGAGGCTTCGTTTGTTGGAGGATGCCAGAATCCAAAAGCCTGGGAAAAAGTAAGACCCGGCGATCTTGTTGCCAGGGAGGGTTGTGCTGTTTATTTGACCCGTTTGTCAAAAGATCACTTCAAAGGGGCCACCCGGGATACTACCTGCGAAAGCAAATTAAAGGGAGCAAGTTATGCAACCAGCGAAGTGGAGATTACCCATAAGGGTCTCATTACACTGGATCGCGGATATGCCAAAAACGGAAAACAGGTCTGGGGCTCTAAAAACGGTCCTTATTTTTTTGAAAGACTGCCTGTACAATGAAAAAGCTGAAATATTACATTTGATCGGGCGATCGCACAATTTTGAATTCGATCGTCACCGCAACGACCTGCTGGCCTTTATTTCCCTGGTATTTATAATCTGTGAATGCTGAAAAGCTCATGACTCCTGAGACTCTTTCACCTGCCAGTCCGTATTGATCTATCTGAATGCCTGCATTTTTCGGAATACTGGCATTGATGTAGTCTCCATTGGTGAAGCTCAGGTCTACATCACCGGCAACACCTTCGTTAGGGTCATTGAAAAAGATCGCATTGTGCATACCGGATGAAGGAACTCCCTCCCAGCCCCAGTTGACCGAGCTGGATGAGCTGAGCCTGTTGTTGCCTGTTTCAACCAGGGGTTGGCAGAAGACGCGGGTTGCATTTCTTGCAGGGTAGTAGCGAAGGTCCTCATCCTGGATCTGACCTGTGGTGGTTTCAAAGGACTGGCCCGCCAGTGGACCGGTTTCAAAGCGTATGGTGATCTCGGTAACTGTTTCTTCCAGTGCGGGGTCTTCCAGGCAAGACTGAAACAAGACAAGAGAGCCGATAAAAGCTATGACTGCATTCCGCCAAATAACGGATTTGAATTCAATGGCATTAAATTTCATAAACCCGAGTTCAATTTTTTGTAGTGATGATTCATGGAGTCAAATATTCTGAAAACTTCAACGATGCAGTCTTCCGTGACCAATCGCCGGACTCCTTCAAAGTCATTGAGCTGATCCGTTTCCAGAAACTTATAGGTTTGCTCAAAAGGACCAACTTCGAATTTTAAAATAAACTTGTTGTTGGATTTGAAGACGCTGATGAGGATGGTAGGATGCGGGATTTGTCCAATCAGGCGCATATTTATTTTTTTTGCCCTATTATCTCGGAATAGGTTTTGTAAAGATCAAAATATTGAGGAAACGTTTCCCGGAGCAGGTTCAGTTGTTTTTCAAGGGTAGCGACATCGCCTCTGTGTGCAGGTCCGGATTGTGAGGAACCGGGTCCGGACTTAAATGCTTTTTCGATCATCCCTGCAGTAAGGGGCTCCAAAACTTTCAAGGGTACATTCGCCATATCCAATATTTTTTGGGCAATCTGCAGGTTGTAATTGCTGAAATTATTGGCAAAGACCGCGGCCAGATGGACCTTTTCTTTGTCTGAGTGACGGATGGAATGGACCTGGCCGGAAAGCCTGGATGCAAGGTCCCGAACATCACCGAGGATCTCATTTCCGGCAGTTACAAAAACCGGAATAGAGCTCCAGTTTGCCGTTTGTCCGGAAAAACTATACAATGGCCAGATGCAGGCTCTTTTGCTGAAATGATCAGAAAGGATTTCAGGGCTTAGGGCTCCCGAAAGATGCGTCATCAAACGGTCTGCGGGCAGATATGGGGCCAGATGGTCTGACAGGCTGGCAATGGCGTCATCGCGCACAGCCAGCAGGTATATATCTGCCCGGGCATCCAATTTTTCCAGCGAAGAAACGGGCTGCGCTCTTTGATCCATTCTTACAGTGAAGCCTGGATCCGGGTTTGAGCGCATGTGGTCGTCCAGTTGCCGGCAAAATTCTTCACAGCGTTCCTGATCGCGGGAGACAACCTGGGATATTTCAACGCCTGCCCGCAGCAGGGCAGGGCAAAGCGCTTTTGAAACATTTCCGGTGCCAAACACTACCGCATTTCGGATCATAGCGTGCCAGCTCTTTTTCTGTGATAGGCGCCAACGGCCAGACCTGTGATCATCATAAGGCTTCCCAGCCATACCAGGTTGATTCCGGGGAATACAATGGCCTCCATCACCAGATAATCGGTCCGTGGAGCATTTTCTGATATTTCAACAGGAATCTTTATCAGGCTCTTGTTTTCGAAATATCGAAAGGTCATCTCCCCATTGTCGGGATTCACTTTGGTGAAATAGAAGGTCATGTAAGGATCAGCCAGTCTGTCGGGTATTGGAATGATGGTCTGGTCGCGGATCAGATAAATCGGCTTTGCCACATTTTCCTTGCCATTTTCTCTGATGACCAGCTGGGCGGCAACTGCAATGTCGCCCTCCTTTTTATCCATTTGGGGTAAGGCCGGGTCCCGGTCGAAAGACCTGAGTTCTATGGTCCTTCCCGTTTCGATTTCCGCAGTTTGACCTTCCTTCAGAATAATGGTTTTAAACTCCGCCTGATCCTCAGGTGGATAAACCGCATCAAAAATATGCTCGCTTATTTCTAAACGGATCCCTTTGTTATCGGACTCTCCGGGAAATCTGAAAAGTGTGTTTCCTCTGAAAATAATTCCTGATACCAGCCTGGTTGAGGAGGTGTCCTCCAATGTCTTTGCTTCCAATTCGACCCCAAAGGACAGGTCGCCCGGTTCTGATTTGAAATCGGGAGGGCTGAACCCCGCGTAAAATCTTTTCAGGACATAGTAATGTTTTGTGCCGTAGGCTGTATCTCCCGGCGCCAGGACATAGGACTCGTAATTTAAGCTGTCCTCCGCTTTTCGGGCGGACTCGGCGTCCATTTGAACAGCGGGGATCTGAGCGATCAAAGTGAAGATGTCCTTGTGCAGATATCTCTTGATGGAGGGATTGGATGCGGCTACCTTGGTAAGCTTATTGTCGTATTGGATCTGGGGAGCAACCACAAAAGATTCTCCCATCTTGCCCGTTGTATCCATTTCCTCAAACAGGATGCTGTAGTGTCTGAACCGGGCTTCCATGGTGTCATTTAAATACGTTACCCGGTAGTTCTTGACGAGTTTGGGCTGATCCTTGATCAGCAAAAAGTGTTTTCCCGCAGTTTCCGGATCGTCATTCAACAGGAAGTCTTCCTGAAAAAAGCGTTCAGGCACCAGGTTTTTTTTGTTGACACCGGTGAATATGATCCCTATCAGCAGCAATCCGAATCCGCTGTGGGATGCGATGGATGCATAGGACCTGGGGTTTGCAGCGGCATACCGGTACAGATACAGGATGGAACCCAAAAAGGAGAACCAACCGGCGGCCGCAAGAATAAGGACAGGAATGGATTTGTGGTCCATCAAAATATAAGTAATACCCGCAAGGATCAGGGCTCCCACTCCGCTCAGCAGTGCGTTGGGCCAGAATGATTTTTGCAGCCCGCTCAACTTTCCGCCCTGATACCTCAGAAAAATGGAAAATCCGGTCAGCAATCCGATCAAAACACCGATCCAAAGCTGAAACCGGTTATGGTGGGCCACCACATCGACCGGAGCGCTCTTGT
>CAYXKO010000252.1:0-4375 GCA_964465435.1 uncultured Saprospiraceae bacterium
GCATCGACGAACTCAAAATATTCAGGCCTGAGCCCCCCCGAGCTGATCATCGCCAGACATTCGGCCTGGATGGCTTCAACCGGCCTTTCGGAGAGCAGATCCCGGGCATGGAGCAAGGCCCTGTAGATAACTGCTGCTTTTTTTCGGTCCACGGTGCCAAGCCGCAGGTTGCGGGAGCTCATCGCCAGGCCATCGGGCTCCCTCAGGGTCTGTCCTATTTTAAGGACCGGAGCCATCTTAAGGACCCGGAGCATATGAGCCACCAGACTGTATTGCTGAAAGTCCTTTTGCCCCATGTAGAGAAAATCAGGTTCCACGATGTCCAGCAGTCTTTTGACCACTTCGAGCATTCCCTTGAAATGACCGGGTCTGAAAACTCCCTCCATGACCTGGTCTTTTCCCTCCAGATCCAGGTGGACACTTACGTCCAGACCCTTGGGATACACTTCTTCGACATGGGGCAGAAAAAGCAGGGAACAGCCGGCCCGGACCAGCATGGCGCTGTCCTTATCCGGCATCCGGGGATAATTGATCAGATCATCCGGATTGTTGAACTGGCTGGGATTCACAAAAATGCTGACCACCACCTCGCAACCATCCTCCACCGCCATCCTGACGAGGCTGATATGTCCCTCGTGGAGCGCCCCCATGGTCGGGATGAAAGCGATCTTCCGGCCCTTCGCTCTCAAGGAGGAAATCGATCTTCTAAGGCCTTTAACGGTCTTGTAGCGCTTCATATCCTTATGCGGGGGCTTTAATCCTGAATGAAAGGGAGACTTCTGAAATCTGAAACAGGTCCTGACGGATTCATCTCATCCGAGGCATTCGTCTTTTGCCTCCCGGGCGAAACATCATCCTCTGGTCCATCTGGCCCATGGACTTTACTTTGCCCTGCTGAGTCATTACCTGATCGATCATTTTGATCTGTTCCTTGAACAACTCTTTTGAATAGTTGAGCTTTTTGAGCTCGCGGTAGGTGTTGGTCGCCTGAGTCCATCTGTTCTTCTGAATGTGGATGTTGATCATCTGGATGAGGATCATCGCCCGTTCGTTGTCGCTGGGCAGTTTCAGGGACAAGGCCTTGTTGAACCACTGTTCAGCCTCGTTTGATTTCTCCCGCTGCATGTCCACGGAGCCACGGATCAGGTAATAGTAGGCACGGTTGGTGACGTACAGCCACTCGGGCTTCAGGGTCAGGGCCAGCCTCTTTTCGCAGCCATCGAGATCCATGGTCTGCATCATCTGGGCCGCTGATTGAATGGTTCCCAGAAATATATAACTGGCCAAAAATACCAGGCCTATCAGGATCAGGGGAAGGGCGTACCAAAAACCTGCCGTAAATGCCAGCACGGTCCCGCCGATCAGAAACAGCGCAATCAAGGCAAACTTCAGGTATATATTGATCGTGTACATAGCTTGTCTTATGGATTTACGCCCAAAGGTAAAAATAAATCAGATTCAGCCCTTTGGGGGCCAATCGGATAACAAAACCGGCCGCCGACCGTTTGTAACATTTAATAGTTTTGCAGTCCGGTTCAGATTTTCCACCATCCAAATATTATGAAGCAATTATTCACTGTTTTTATCATTTGTAAGGCACTCTTATTCACCGCATCCGCACAAAATGATCTGACGATCATTCCCAAACCCAGGAACGTAAAGATGGCAGGAGGACAGGTGACTGTTTCTGACATCAGCACACTGGTCATCCCGCAAAAAAATCAGGGCCTGGCACGTCTCGCGGAGCAATATGCCGGTGTACTGGGTCTTCAGAAATACAAAATAACCGAATCCGCATCCCCTTCATTTGCCCAGGGAAAGTCGCTGGTGTTCCAGCTCATACAGCGCGAATCCGGAAAAGAATATTATACCCTGACGATCACCAAGAACGGCATTCTGGTATTGGCTACCCAGGAGCGAGGATTTTTTTATGCCCTGCAAACCCTGATCCAGTTACTCGAAAATCAGGAGCCGCAAAACGGCACACGCGTATTGCCCTTTATTTATATCGAAGACGAGCCTGCGTTTCCTTACAGGGGAATGCACCTGGATGTGGCCAGGCACTTTTTTCCCGTGGAGGTCGTGAAGCAATACCTGGACCTGATGGCCCGGTACAAGATGAATTATTTTCACTGGCACCTCACGGATGATCAGGGATGGCGGATCGAGATCAAAAAATTTCCCAAACTCACCGAGGTAGGAGCCTGGAGGTCAGGTACCCATCAGGGACATGCGCACGACAAGAAAGCGGGCAGCGACAACAAGCCTTATGGAGGGTTTTACACGCAGGCCGAGATCAGCGAGGTCGTCAAATATGCGGCTGAAAGACAGATCGAGGTCATTCCCGAGATCGAAATGCCGGGACACAGCAGCGCCGCCCTGGCCGCCTATCCCGAATTTGGCTGTACAGGCGGCCCCTATCAGGTGGAGACGCGCTGGGGGATTTTTCCCGATGTGTTTTGTACCAAGGACACCAGTCTCTGGTTTGTGAAGGAGATCCTCAATGAAGTCTGCGCACTCTTTCCGGGCAAATACATCCACATCGGGGGAGACGAAGTCCCCAGAGACCGCTGGAAGGCCTGCAACAACTGCCAGGCCATCCGCAAGCGTCTGGCGCTTAAAAATGAGGACGAATTACAAAGTTATTTCATCGAGCAGGTGGGCAACCACCTCAACAACAAAGGCAAATCCCTGATTGGCTGGGATGAGATCCTGGAAGGGGGACTGGCTCCCAATGCCACCGTCATGTCCTGGCGGGGTGTGAAAGGAGGCATTGAAGCCGCCAAAATGAAACACAACGTCATCATGTGTCCCGGAACGCATTGTTATTTTGACCACTATCAGTCGGAATCCCCACGAGAACCCCTCGCGATAGGAGGCTACACCAACCTGGAAAAAGTATATTCCTTCAATCCGGTCCCGGAGGAGTTAAAAGGATCCGAGACGCGATACATTCTCGGGGGGCAGGCCAATTTGTGGACGGAGTACATACCCGACGCCAATCACTTGTTCTACATGGCATTCCCCAGGGCCATCGCACTGGCTGAAGTGCTCTGGACACCCGCCTCCGACCGCAACTACCTCGATTTTGCAGACAGACTTCGAATGCACGCCCAGTGGTTCAAAAAGAAAAAATTGAACTTCAGTCATGCCTATCTGGACCTGGGATACCGCACCCATACCGGTAAGGACGGGGTTGAATTCAGCTTTGCACGGCCTCCGATTCCCGGACGCATCCTGATCGAATCAGAAAATCCGGAAGAGGGCATCGTACAGGACTATACGCTCTCCGACACGTTCCTGTTGGATAAAAGCATTGAATTTGCGGCCTGGTATCAATTGACGGACAACAGCCTGGGTCGTTCGCTGAGGTTGAATTACCACCATCACCTCGCAGCCGGTAAAAGCATCAGCCTCCTCAACAGTCCTTCTGAGAAATACCCTGGAATGGGCGCCCAATGCCTGGTCAACGGGTTTCAGGCTCCCGCAGGACGTTACGGTGGCAATGAGTGGATCGGGCTGGAAGGCACGGATCTGGAGGCAAGCATCGACCTGGGTGAGTTAAAAGAGGTCGGCAAAGTCAGCGTACAGTTTTTTAATGCGCCCCCATCCTGGATCCAGTTGCCGTCAAACCTGGTGATCCTCGGATCGCAGGACGGAAAAAATTACACCGAACTGGCCCGCACCGCCATCGCCGAAAGCGAGGAGCGCGTCATTCGGCCTTCTGTCAGCCTGCCTGCAGGAAGCAAGACCCGATACCTGAGGATCAGTGCCCCCAACTATGGCCCCATCCCCAAAGGGAAGCCCGGCGCCGGGCACAAAGCCTGGTTGTTTGTGGGTGAGATCGAAGTGGAATAGGTCCGGAGAACTCCGGTAAAGTCGCCCTATTACCAAACGCTTAAAACCCGCATCAGCTGATCCCGGCTCATTCAGGATTTTAAGGAATTTAGTAGCCGCAGGAACAATCCCCCCAATGCCAAGAGCAAGGATAGGCCCAGCAAACTCCATTTGACAGAAGTGAGGCAGGATCCCGTTTTGATCAGCCCGTTGCTTATTTCAGGAAACCGGAACAGCATGCTGACCACGCAAATGTTTTCTAGGTAGTCAAAAATCACGATGGCCAATGGGAGCAGGTGCAGATATTTGAACGGCGGCCATTGACCGCGAACGGGCCGCCAGATCCAGGCCATGAGCACGAGCATGAAGAAAGCGTAGCTGAGGGGATAGACCGTGTCGGCCACGAGGTTGAATCTTGCCGCAAAAACCCTGGCCTCCGGGCTGTATTCGGACAAATACCGGTGCACATCTGCCGGAGAATAGGAAAAGCACAGGTCCAGGACCTGCACCTTTTTGCCGGACAAATTCTGAATGGTGC
>CAYXKO010000253.1:0-4356 GCA_964465435.1 uncultured Saprospiraceae bacterium
CCAGAACCAAGCCCCTCAATTCATGAATCAATACATTAAATGATTCAGGAATATTAGGTTCCGGCAAATTATCTCCTTTGACAATAGCCTCATACGTTTTGGCCCGTCCGATAATATCGTCAGATTTCAATGTAAGCAATTCCCTCAGAATGTTGGATGCACCAAATGCCTCCAGGGCCCAAACCTCCATCTCTCCAAATCTCTGACCTCCGAATTGGGCTTTACCTCCCAATGGTTGCTGAGTAATCAGAGAATAAGGTCCGATAGACCTGGCGTGCATTTTATCATCAACCATGTGAGACAGTTTCAGCATGTAAATGACACCCACTGTTGCCTGCTGGTGAAACTTGTCGCCTGTTTCTCCATCATACAGGAAAGACTGTCCAAATTCAGGCAGGCTTGCCTTTTGAATGAAAGAATCAATGTCTCCGATGGTGGCACCGTCAAAAATAGGAGTAGCAAAGTACATTCCCAATTTCTTTCCGGCCCATCCAAGCACTGTTTCAAATATCTGACCCAGGTTCATCCTGGATGGTACACCCAATGGATTCAATACAATATCCACAGGAGTTCCATCTTCAAGGAAAGGCATGTCCTCCACCCTTACGATCCTGGAAACTATTCCCTTGTTACCGTGTCTTCCGGCCAACTTATCGCCAACCTTAAGCTTTCTTTTCTTGGCAATGTAAACCTTGGCTAGCTTCAGAACGCCTGAAGGTAGTTCATCTCCAATGGAAATATTGAATTTCTCTCTTTTGAATCTACCAACCTCTTCACTGACTTTAATATTGTAGTTGTGAAGCAATTTGGCAACCAGTGCATTTTTCTCATCATCCTTGGTCCAGTTGGAATAATCCACTTTTACAAAGTCGATTTTCTTCATGGAAGCATTCGTAAATTTGGTTCCTTTGGAAACCAATTCTTCACCATATATGCTTTTAACCCCGTTTGAGATTTGATCCTTGACAATTTTGAGAAGCTTGTCGAGGAGGATGATCTTCAGCTCATTCAAAATGACATTGTGCTTGTCTTCGAGCCTTTGCAAGAGATCTTTTTCCTGCTGCTTCTGAAACTTATCTTTCTTAGCCCTAGCATAAAGTTGCTTGTCGATGACAACACCTTCTATGGATGGCGGAACTTTCAATGATGCATCTTTCACATCGCCAGCCTTGTCACCAAATATGGCGCGGAGAAGTTTCTCCTCAGGGGTTGGGTCGGTTTCACCCTTGGGGGTGATTTTTCCGATCAGAATATCTCCTTCCGTCACATGGGCCCCGATGCGGATAATTCCGTTTTCATCCAGATCTTTGGTGGCTTCTTCGCTGACGTTGGGTATGTCATTGGTGAGTTCTTCCTCTCCCAGTTTGGTATCCCGCACTTCGAGCTCGAAGCTTTCGATATGAATTGAGGTAAAGACGTCTTCCTGAATCACCCGTTCGGAAATAACGATGGCATCTTCAAAGTTATAACCCTTCCAGGGCATAAATGCCACCTGCAGGTTGGTACCCAGGGCAAGTTCACCGCCTTCCGTAGCATATCCTTCACTCAAAATTGTTCCCAACTTAACTCTGTCTCCCTTCTTGACAATCGGCTTAAGGTTGATACAGGTAGCCTGGTTGGTTCTGGAAAATTTGGTAAGTGGATATTCCTTGATATTATCTTCAAAGGATACAAGCTGTTCCTCGTCAGTCCTGTCATAGCGGATCACGATGCGGTTGGCATCCACAAACTCCACCACTCCCTCGCCTTCGGCGTTGATCAGCATTCTGGAGTCCAGGGCCACTTTACCCTCAAGTCCAGTACCTACAATCGGAGCCTGGGGCTTGATGAGGGGCACGGCCTGACGTTGCATATTGGATCCCATGAGCGCCCTGTTGGCGTCGTCATTTTCAAGGAAGGGAATAAGCGATGCGGAAACACCAACGATCTGATTGGGCGCAACATCCATGTACTCGAGATCACCGGGATCAAAAAGAGGAAATTCCCCATGCTCTCTTCCCTTGATCTGATCAAGCTGGAATTCGCCTTTCTTGTTTACAGGCACATTTGCTTGTGCGATTTTTGCATAGTCTTCCTCCTCCGCGCTTAGAAACTGTATGCCATTGTTCAACAAGACCTTTCCCTGCTCAACCCTCCAGTAGGGAGTTTCCAGGAAGCCCATTGAATTTACTTTGGCATGCACACAAAGAGTGGAAATAAGACCAATGTTAGGACCTTCAGGAGTTTCAATGGTACAAAGTCTGCCATAGTGGCTGTAATGCACGTCACGAACTTCAAAGCCGGCCCTTTCCCTGGAAAGACCACCTGGTCCCAATGCGGATATCCTTCTTTTGTGCGTGATCTCGGAAAGTGGATTCGTCTGATCCAAAAACTGGCTCAGCTGGCTGGTGCCAAAAAACGAATTGATTACAGAAGAAAGCGTACGGGCATTGATGAGGTCAACTGGAGTAAAGACCTCGTTATCCCTCACGTTCATACGCTCCCGAATGGTCCTTGCCATCCTGGCAAGACCTACTCCAAACTGGGAAAACAATTGCTCTCCAACCGTCCTGACCCTCCTGTTGGAGAGATGGTCGATATCATCGAGCTCTGCCTTTTGATTTATCAAAGAGACCAGATATTTCACAATGGATATGATGTCCTCTTTCGTGAGAACAAGCACATCCTCCGCGACATTCATGCTGAGCCTGTTATTGATTTTATAACGGCCAACCTCACCCAGATTATATCTCTTGTCAGAGAAGAACAACTTCTCAATAATGCCCCTGGCAGTTTCATCATCCGGGGGATCGCTGCCTCTTAACTGTCGGTAAATATGCGTTACCGCTTCCATCTCTGAGCTGGATGGGTCTTTCTGAAGCGTATTGTAGATGATGGAATAATCCTCATCAATGTCTTCACGCTGAAGGATAATGGTGTTTACGTCAGCATCCTGGATCAGCTTGATGTTTTCCTCATCGAGAATGGTATCTCGCTCAAGAATGATCTCATTCCTTTCAAGAGTTACAAGTTCACCAGTGTCTTCGTCCACAAAGTCCTCAGTCCATCTCCTCAAAACGCGGGCGGCCAGCTTTCTGCCTATGGCTTTCTTAAGCTCTTTGGGAGTGGATTTGATTTCTTCGGAAAGATTGAACAATGCAAGTATGTCCTTGTCCGAATCATATCCGATTGATCTCAGCAAAGTGGTGACAGGGAACTTCTTCTTACGGTCAATGTAGGCATACATGACCATATTGATGTCCGTAGCAAATTCCATCCAAGCTCCTTTGAATGGAATGACACGGGCTGAAAAAATCTTTGTACCATTGGGATGGTAGGATTGGCTAAAAAATACCCCGGGTGAGCGGTGCAACTGAGAGACCACTACCCTTTCTGCACCATTGATTACAAAAGTGCCTTTGGGGGTCATGTAGGGAATGTTACCCAGAAAAACGTCCTGTTCGATCGTTTTAAAGTCTACGTGTTCCTCATCATTACAGGACAAACGCAATCTGGCCTTGAGGGGGACACTGTAGGTGAGTCCTCTTTGCACACATTCGTCAATGTCATACCTGGGTGGGTCTACATAGTAATCTAAAAACTCAAGAAGAAATATGCTTCTCGCATCCGTGATTGGAAAGTTTTCTTTGAAAACTTTGAACAATCCTTCGTTGGCACGACGGTCCGGTGTTGTTTCCAATTGAAAAAATTCCTTGAAGGATTTCAACTGAATCTCGAGAAAATCCGGGTAATTTGTGCTGAGAGAAGCCTTGGAAAAATTGTGTCTTACTCTGGAATTTGTATTGATAACGCTTACAGACATGTGCAAAAAGATTCGGACTTATGTCCATTAATTAATCTGGATAACAAAACACAAAAAGGCTTAGGTCATCTGTTTTACACATATGACCCAAGCCATTAAATTCGTATTCCTTTTTCTTTAAAAGGCATACTTCAACTGCAGTAAAATTACTTTACTTCAATTTCCGCACCTGCGGCAGTCAAAGCTTCTTTCAAAGAGTTGGCTTCTTCTTTTGAAACTCCCTGTTTAACGACAGAAGGAGCTCCGTCAACTAAGTCTTTTGCTTCTTTCAAGCCCAGGTTCAAAATGTTTTTCACCTCTTTAATGACATTGAGTTTGTTAGCACCACCTGATTTCAGGATCACATCAAACTCAGTTTTTTCAGCAGCAGCAGCAGCTTCGCCGCCTCCGGCAGGCGCAGCGGCTACAGCCACAGCGGCAGCAGCAGGCTCGATACCGTACTGTTCTTTTAAGACTGAAGCCAATTCATTAACCTCCTTTACTGTGAGATTTACAAGTTGTTCAGCTAAAGCATTTACATCAACCATGATACGTTTTTTTCTTAGATTAAAAAT
>CAYXKO010000254.1:0-4326 GCA_964465435.1 uncultured Saprospiraceae bacterium
AGAGTTCATTCTGTACAATACCAACAGCAATCAGTTCAACTTTTATGCAGGTTATTCAAACTTCGGACCGACGTTCCCCTTTATGGGGATCGGAGATGGAACCGGTGCTGAATCTGCAGGCATGTACATGAACACTTCCGGCCAGGGCGTGGTATTTGGTGACATCAAAAGTTTCCGGATGCAGGATCCCCAGGTCCAAAATCAGGAGATCTGGTATGCCTGCGTCGAAGGTCCGGAGGCCGCTGCCTATGAACGGGGATCCGCAAACCTAGTGAATGGAGAAGCCTTTGTCCGGTACTCAGATCATTTCATTAAAGTGATCAATCCCCAGTCTGTCACCGTACAGCTCACACCGGGATTTGCAGACACCTATGGACTTGCAGTGGTGGAAAAAAGAGCAGATGGATTTTTGGTGCGCGAATTGAAAAACGGCCAGGGTAATTTCAACTTCGACTGGGAGGTGAAAGGGGTCAGAAGCGGCTATGAAAATTATCAGGTCTATCACAAGAAGGAAGCGCTGCGTGCCAACAGTGCAAACAGGCCCCAAGGAATCAAGTCAGACTCCGGCGAATTGAGTGAATTCCGCCGTCAAAGACACCAAAAGGCAAACGATCAAATGACCAAAGGAAATAAGAAATAAACCCTGGCATTCCGGCCCGGGGGCAGCATTTCGAAATTATTTCCGTTCTTTGGAAATAAAGTATTTCGAATGAGCCGCATCGTCTGCATTGGTTTCGCCTTGTTCCTGTGTTCATTTTTCGGCATAAGGGCGCAAATCCCCAATCCCGGATTTGAATCCTGGAATGGGAACCAGCCCGATGGCTGGAGGGCTTACTGGACTCAACCCTATTCTCCCTTTAGCTTTGAAAGCAAGGTGCCTCAGGCCAAAGAAGGCAACTGGGCCCTGAGGTCCGATATACTGTTGACGGGGAGATATTACAATCCATCCGGAATTTATTCCGGCAGTGAATCCACCGGATATTATTTTCCGGTATCCGGCAAGGTCAGGGCTTTTAAGGGCTGGTATATTTTGGGAAACAAAGGCCTTGATACCCTGACCATCCAAATAAGCATGAAAAAAGAAGGATTGGAGATCGGGCGGGCCGATCTCAACATTCTCGAGCCGACCAGCGAATACAAAGCATTTATCGTACCCATAGAATACGAGCAGAATGAGGAAGCTGACTCCATGCGCATTGAGATCAGTTTCAATCATGGCATCCCCTGGTCCGGTCACGAAGGGTCCCATTTCATCATCGATGACCTGGCACTTGACATACTTGGATCTGATCAGAACATAACCCACCAGGAGCAATACCTGCTGTCGCCCAATCCTGCCGCGGAATGGGTCAGCCTGCTTCCTTCCACCCTTTCGGGTCCATGCACGCTAATAGTCCGGGATTGTCGTGGCGTGCGCATTCTCTCGCGATCCTATGAGAAAGGACCCGTAAGCTGGGATGTATCGGACTGGCCGGGAGGATTGTACTTCATACAACTTCTCCAAAATGGCGTCAGTTTATTTTCAGACATATTGGCACGACCCTGATCCGATCAGTCCTTATCCGGATCCAAAACATTACCTTTCCGATCAAAACTTATGATTCAGCCGGAAATCAGGAAGCACCCTGAAACCTCACTCGCAGGAATGAAAAGATCCATGTCCCTGGCAAAGGACCAGACACGCGCGCTTTGGCAAGGATTTATACCTGCGAGCAGAAACATTCCTCACCGGACCGGAAATGAATTCTATTCTGTGCAAATCTTCCCATCCGGTTATTTCGAATCATTCAGCCCGGAAACCCTGTTTGAAAAATGGGCCGCCGTGAAGGTTGAAAAAAATGATACAATACCGGAAAACATGGAGCTCCTGAAGATCCCGGAGGGATGGTATGCGGTCTTTCACTACCGGGGACCTGCCGGCGATCCTGCAATTTTCGAATATATCTTCCGGCAATGGCTGCCAATATCCGGCTTCGATCTGGATGCAAGACCCCATTTTGAGATCCTGGGAGAAAAGTACAAAAACGAGGGCCCTGACTCTGAGGAAGAGATCTGGATCCCGGTGAAAGAGAAAGCCCCTGCCAGCAAGTAAGTTTTGACTTGCCGGATAAGGGGTGATCGGATGGATGGCGAATCCCTTATGCAACAGAGATAGATTCATCAGATCCTTATGCTTGGTTATGTCGCATCCAAAATATTCAGGACCATTGCACTCCTTACGCTTACATTTGTGATTATGGATTTCATTCTCAGACCCTGGACAGCTGATGACCTGGGCTCGCTGGTGCAGAATGCCAACGATCCGGACATCGCCCGTTTTTTGACCGATGGATTTCCCCATCCCTATACGGAAGCCAATGGAAAGGCTTTTATCGAATTTGCCATGAAAGGAAATCCGACCCACATCTTTGCCCTGGAGGTCCAGGGTGAAGCGGCCGGTGGCATCGGCATTCATCCCCAGCAGGACATCATGCGCAAGAATGCCGAGCTGGGCTATTGGCTGGCCAGAAAACACTGGGGTCAGGGCATCATCAGCCGGGCCATCCCCAAAATGGTCGACTATGGGTTCCGTACGTTTGACATCACGCGCATCTACGCAAGGCCTTTCGGCAACAACCCGGCCTCCCAAAGGGTCCTTGAGAAATGTGGTTTCAGACTCGAGGCAAAACTGGAACAGGTGATCTTTAAGAACGGCCAGTTTCTGGACGAGCTCATTTATGCGGTAAGGAAGAACCAATATTAATAACCTGGTTGCGTCGGGCATCTGTCGGAAAGATCCTACGGTAAAATTCATTATTGATCCGGCATGACTCATACCGGTATCGATTGCCATGTACAGGGTATTTTCAAATCACCATTAATCGCATAATTTCATTCGAATCGTTCTTTGGGATCTATACTACACTCCATTTCGCAAGAATAAATGATAACGCAGTACTTAATAAATTATCATTTTACTAAATTTCCAAACAAAAAAAATTTAAATACTTAATTGCCGCCCAATATTTATCAAGTGTATCATTGATTTCTAAACAAACTCTTATGAACGAAAAAACAAAAACCATCCTGGGCTGGGTCCTGACAGGATTGCTGGCCGCCTTGTTTGCTTTCAGCGCTTTTGGAAAACTCACCGGTGCTGAAGAAGCCGTCAAAGGATTTCAGGACATGAAACTAAGCGAAACCCACCTTTTGATCGCCGGCCTCATTGAAGTTTCAGGCATTGCACTTTTTGCCTACCCCCGCACGGGTGTGCTGGGCATTCTACTGTTGATGTCCTATATGGGCGCCACCGTTTTTGCCCATTTTCAGATCGGCCAACCCATCGTGCCCAATCTGGTGATTGCGGTAGCCATTGTACTGACCGGCAATCTCCGCTTTCCTGAAATCGGCAACAGGTTGCTGGGGAAATAATCATTTCATAAAACCGGCGTCAGTTTAAAAAGAATCATCATCCAAAAGGGAGGGCAATAAACGCCCTCCTTTTTTTTGGGCATTTTGACCGGTTGCATTATCTTGCAGGGGATCCCGACACAAAAGAACCCATTAAGCACAAAAACATGAGCCTGATCGCCAACATTTTTCTTGCCTTAGCCACCCTGCTTTACTTTTCCTCTCTCTCCGCAATTTACTTCAAGGACGCCCCCAAAGGCGGAGATGCGGCCATGGGTTATGTCTGGGGACTTATTTTCATCTACCTGGCATTCCTGATCTGCATGGCCATACCCACCGGCATCATTGGCTGGAAAGGCGGCTTCCAGTGGACGGGTTCCACGGGCACGCAGCGGTTCGCCTGGGTGACCGCCACCCTGATCCTATCGGTCCTGGCTGTGGCGGTATCAGCACTTTTCAAAAATGAACATGGCCCTGTGCCTATTTTGCTGAAAGCCTATTCCTTGTTTGTTCCCGCCCTGGTCCCTGCCCTGATGATCGGAGTTGGATTTGTCCTGGTCAACGAGAGCCTCCGATCGCAGATACCCCACGTCCTGGTAAAATGGTCCCTGGTCCTGACATTTTTCTTCGGAGCCACCGGCACTGCCTCACTCCTTTGGTCTCTGATGTCGGAATCCATGGCCAACGAAAAAAGACGCATCGAACAGGCCATAAAGGATGATGATCAAAACCACCAAAACCACCTCCGGGATATAGAAAATTGCGATGTCATGAAAGACATGGTCTTCATCCTAGTTTTCACGGATGCCAACCATGCTCCCGATGTCCGCGAAAAGGCTCTGGCAAAGATCAAAACGAATCCGCAATGGGAAAAAGAAATGATACGCTTTCTCGAGACAGACTGGGCGCCCGAGGCCTTTACCTTTTTCGCCAGCA
>CAYXKO010000255.1:0-4296 GCA_964465435.1 uncultured Saprospiraceae bacterium
CTTTTTCTTGATCACCTCAAACAAGACCCTACGTTCCTTCTCCCCCTCTCCGCTGATCTGAGTGGAGTGACGGATGGTATTGTTCAGCCAGTTTTTGATATGCCGGCACATCCGCACATCGGAAGTCCTGATATAATTGGGACTATCGATCGAACTAAAAATCAACTCGGCATGCTCGGATGTGATCAGGATGGTATCGTTGGCGTGTAAAAGTTCATTCATATATACCTTGACCTTAGATTTGTTTAGGGACTCCTTTGTCTCAATTCTTTTGGTAGCTGTATCGCAAATATTTTCAAGGTGGTAGACCAGATCTTCCAGTTCAGCGATCAGGGTATTGACGACCATCCTGGATTTAAAGGCTTTCATAGGGATGAAATAAAGAAGCTGATCGATGGTCAGGTCAATCATCCTGATATTCCAGATCTCGATACCGGAGAACTTGTAATAAGTTTGGATGCATCGGTTGATGGCTCTTGTGAGCTCCTCCGATCTGAGGTGCGCTTCCAGGTCAAAGCGTCCGGTTCTGCCGGGCATATCCCAGGCAGCGTACTCCCAGACATACAGCTTAAACATAAAGAGACTCTTGAAAGCCATATAATGAAAAATGGGTACTTCTCCTGCCAAATAGATATAACCTACCTTTTGCCAGGATGTCATGGTATCCAGATGTCTGATCAGGTTATGCAAATAGGATACGGGTCTTTCGGGCATTTTGCGGAGGGCATCAGACTGAAATGGCACAGGACTTGATTTATGGGAGATCAGACTATCCATGGATATCTGAAAGTGCTGAACGATCAAAAGCAATTCATCTGCGCTAAGCAGGATTTTACGGTTGATCTTCTTGTAGGCAGTACTTCTGGCGCATCCGAGGACTTTTGAGAGCCGGTCCACCAGGTTCTCGTTCGGGCACAGATGCTCCAAAGTCTTCATCAGATTGTAATGAAAGTCTCTTTGCAGGTCCATAAAGCTCACTTTAAATTCCAAAAAATCCTATAAAAAGGCTAAGGTAATAATTTTTATCCCTTTTCTGGATAAAAAGTGTCTGTATTTTTACTTATTTCTACTTTTTATAGACTTTAATTTCAGAAATTCCTTTTTAAGACTCAACCAAGAAGATATCTTTGTTCGTATGAGACGCGAACAATATATTTTATTCAGACCCATAAAATTAAATCACTATGAGAACTCCCTTTTTAAATAAAGATCCATATCCACCCTGCTCCGGTATCTAACAAATCACCAAAATAAATCCTGAACTATGAAATCACGACTCCTTATCCTTAGTTTTTGTTTCATCGCACTCACCTCTTGTACCCCTGACGAACCCTGCCCGACTTGCTTCGAAGACATAGTTCGATGTAAGGTCAATGGAAAAAAGTGGGTGTCCAATTGTAAAAGCGATATTCCCTTCGTATTTGGATGTAGCTCTGTTGGATGCTATTACTATTATTACGAGGAAAAGAGTTTGAATTTATCAGCGAGAAACGATGATCAAAATTCAGGAATCAGCATAGATCAATCAAGCAGATGGGGCGGGGCGCAATTGGGAAATAATAGCATCCAACAAAGAGAATTCAGTTTTGGAAACTCCCTTCTTAAAGGAAATTGTTCCAGGCTTGATTCGGTAGACCTAAGCTATGAAAATTACTTTATACTGGATAAAATTGACACAATCAATTATTTTATTATTGGAAAATTTGGCTTCCGATCTTTTAATCTATGCGGAGATACTGTTACGATCACAGACGGCTACTTTAAGACAAAATTCAAATTTTAATTAACTTTATCTTGATGAAATCTAATTACTATCCAAACACAATTAACCAAAATATTCATTTTTGAAAAATCTGATATTTCTCTTTAGCCTTTGCCTCATCATCCTCACATCATGTCTCCAGGATGAACCCTGTCCCACTTGTTTTGAAGACATAGTTCGATGCAAGGTCAATGGAAAGGATTGGGTGTCCAATTGTAAAAGCCCAAACCCTCTATTTGGTTGCAGCTCAGTACGATGTTACTACTATTATAAAACAGATTATGATCTAAGCATTTCTTCAGTAAATGACATAGACGATATTAGAATTGGCATGGATCAATCATCATCAGATGGTGGAGCTAAAATTGGTTTAAACACTATTGAAAAAGGAGATTTTGTACTAAACAATAGTAATATAAATGGAAACTGCATATTGTTTTTGAACATTGATACAAGTTACAATAATAAATTTGAAGTAATAACTATAGATACGATAAATTATATAATTGAAGGACACTTCCAATTCAAGGCTTTTAATAATTGTGGTGACACAAGCACAGTAACCAATGGATATTTCAAAACGAAATTCAAATTTTAACTAACTTTATCTTGATAAAATCTAATTTCAATCCAAACACAATTCACTAATAAATTCATTTATGAAAAAACTGATATATCTCTTTGGCCTTTTCATCACCATCCTCGCATCTTGTGATCCGGATGAACCCTGTCCCACTTGTTTTGAAGATGTGGTGCGTTGTAAGGTTAATGGAGAAAAGTGGGTTTCAAATTGCAAAAGTAGCAATCCACTTTTTGGGTGTGAATCAATAGATTGTTATTATTACTTTAAAGACAATAATACTCTGAATCTTTCTTCAGGAAGTTACTTAAACAATTCAGGGATTTCCTTAAATAATTTGTCCGGAAAATTAATCAAAGGAAAGAATGAAATTTCAAAAAGAGATCTTGGCTTTAGAGACTTTTCATTGCATGGAAATTGTTCCTACTTAGATAGCCTTGATGTTTCCTATCCAAATATATTTGAAATAATTTACCTGGATACCATAAACTATGTTCTTGAGGGAAAATTCCAATTTAAGGTCTTTAACTTGTGCGGCGACACTGCCACCATCACAGAAGGCTATTTCAAAACAAAATTTTTATTCTAACACATTCAATAACCTGGTGAACTTATATAGTATTAATATCAGAGTTCATCCCTAAATCCTTTATTATGAGAAAGTTTTTAATGAGCCTGATCTCAGGCATGGGTATCGCATGCGCCACCCTCACCGGCCAGTCGGACCAACTGGAGCAAAAAGTACAGGAAGTTTTTTCAAACACAATTGTATGGTTAAGAGTAGTCAATCTGTATGGCACTGAAATGTTCAGTTTAAATCAGTTAAACTGTAACGGATCTATCGATATTTCTACCGGCAATTGGCCAAATGGAGTTTACCTGGTTGAATGGGTCGATAAGAATGGTGTAAACCGAAAAATCAAAACCTTAAAGGTCAACTGATCAACCGGTTGATAATTCATCTTAAAAACACTTCAGAGGTCGGATTTCTGCAGAATTTTTCAGGCAGACCGACCTCTGGTTTTTAATTTAAAAATAAACATCAAAACTTTCTATACCCCATCGCACTAAAATCCAATTAATTCCCCTACCCCAATCTCTTCATCCCCTCCTCCAGGTCGCGGATCAGATAGTCCGGAGTCTCCAGACCAATGTAAAAGCGGACCATGCGGTGCTCTTCGTTGTCGGGATTGAAATCGCTGCGGGGCACGCCGGCACAGCGCGGGATGACCAGGCTCTCGTGACCACCCCAGCTCACGGCCATCTTGAACGCATGCAGCTCTTCGCAAAACCGCTCTATTTTGTTGACATCCCGGCAGCGCAGGATCGCGGTAAATAAACCGCAGGCGCCGCTCATCTGTGAAGAAGCCAGTTCGTACTGGTCAAAGCCGGGATCCAGCGGAAACAGAACTTTCTCCACCTCCGGACGGGACTTCATAAAAGTCACCAGCTCGCGCGTGGTCTTGCTGATCCAGTCCAGACGCATGGGCAAGGTGCGCAGACCCCTCAGCAGCAGCCAGGCATTGAAAGGCTGGATGCCATTGCCCGCCAGCAGGTATTCCAGGTCGAATATTTTCTTCATCAACGCTTTCTTCCCGCTTAACACGCCGGCCACCACGACGCTGTGGCCGCCGATGTACTTGGTGGCGGATTGAAGGCAAAGGTCGATGCCCAGAGCGATCGGGCGCTGATAGATCGGCGAACAATAAGAATTGTCCACGACCGTCAGGATGCCCTTCTCCCTGGCAAAAGCGGCCACTGCCCTGAGGTCCTGTATGCGAAAATCCCAGCTGTTGGGCGATTCCAGGTAGATGATCTTCGTCTCCGGCCGGACCGCCTGCTCGAAGTCGCTGAGCTGAGTGCCCCGCACATAACTGGTCTGCACACCATACCGCGGCAAAAAGAGATCGAATAATTTTTGGGCCCAGGTATAGGGTGCGCTCACCGAGACGAT
>CAYXKO010000256.1:0-4275 GCA_964465435.1 uncultured Saprospiraceae bacterium
ATTCATTTACTAATTCAATGTGTTATGAAAAAGCTTTTACTATTCCTCCCAATCCTTTTCAATTTTAACTTTGGTTTTTCTCAAACCCTCTACGATTTAGTCTCGGGTTCGGCCAATCACACGACGCTAAAAACGGCCATTGACCTGGCCGGCCTGAGCGGTGAATTAAATGGAAGCGAAAAACTTACACTTTTTGCTCCCAATGACGCTGCTTTTGCCAATTTACCACCCGGATTGCTGGATGCCCTGATTCAGGATCCCAATGGAGCCCTCAGGGAAGTATTGCTCTACCATTTATTGCCGGGGGAAGCAAGATCCTCAGGTTTGTCCGACGGACAGGAGATCGGCACCCTGAATGTGGGCAAAAAAATAAAAATCTCCATAGATCAAAACATCGTTAAAGTCAATGATGCAAGGGTCATCACGGCAGACCAGGAAGCAGCCAATGGCATCTTGCACGAGATTGACGGTGTATTGTTGCCCCAATCCTCGCTTTATGAAATCGTGGCCGGTTCTCCTCACCACAAAACCCTGCATGCCGCTTTAAAGGCAGCAGGTCTGGATCAGACTTTGGACGAGGATGGCCCCTTCACTCTTTTCGCTCCGACAGATGAAGCTTTTGAAGCCCTGCCGGATGGAGTGCTGGAGGCATTGCTGGCAGATTCAACCGGATTGCTGAGAGACGTGCTTTTGTACCATGGTCTCCCGGGTCGCTACCCATCCACCGACTTTTCGGACCATCAGGAAATCCAGACTCTGCTCGCAGGCAAGCACGTAAGGATCACCATAAATACTGCCGGAATATTCATAGACGGAGCCCAGGTGAGCATGGAAGATGTGCAAGCCTCAAACGGAATATTGCACGTGATCAAGGCAGTTTTGATGCCAAGGCCCTCTCTTGCCGAAATCGTCGAAAATTCTCCTGACCATTTGACCCTCAATGCGGCCATTGGCCTTTCCGGTTTAAAAGACACGCTGCAAAGATCAGGTCCTTTCACTTTTTTCGCTCCGACGGATGCTGCGATCGCAGCCCTTCCGGACAGCCTTCTCTCGGCTCTGTTGTCAGACCCGACCGGAGCGCTCAGGGAGTTGTTGCTCAATCACATGACTACAGGAGAGGCAGCCACTTTTGACCTGAACCAGAAAACAAGCATACGCTCACTTTTAAAAGGGCAATTCCTGAGGATTAGATCTGATTCTCTGGGAATCATCATCAACAATGCAAGGCTCACAGTCACAGACATTCCTGCCGCCAATGGAATATTACACGTCATTGATGCCGTGCTTTTACCCAAGCCTTCTCTTTCCGAGATTGTCGGCGCATCACCTGACCACAATACCCTGAACACTGCAATCGGCCTGGCCGGCTTGAGCGAAACACTCAACGAGGAAGGTCTTTTTACCTTGTTCGCACCTACCGATGAAGCCTTTGAATCTCTGCCCGACGGTGTCCTGGCCGCCCTGCTTGCCGACCCGGAAGGAGCGCTCAAGGATGTTCTGCTTTACCATGTCCTCACGGATGAATATCGCTCTGCGGACCTGGAAGACATGCAGGAGCTTCTGACCTTGCACAATGGAAAACACGTGCGTATAACCCTAAACTCCGCGGGTGTATTTGTCGACGGCGCCCAGATCAGCATGACCGACATCGAAGCCTCCAATGGAGTTCTTCATGTGATTCGCGGCGTACTGACGCCGAGGCTTTCGCTGAAAGAACTGGTACAGAATTCACCCTCGCACACGATACTCGATACGGCCCTGAGTCTGGCCGGCCTGAAAGAAACATTGGACAACGACGGCCCATTTACCTTGTTCGCTCCAACTGATTCCGCTTTTGAGGCCCTGCCTCCCGGAATCCTGGATTCCCTGCTGTCTGATCCTGACGGCATACTGAAAAACATCCTCCTTTATCATGTCCTCCCGGGTGAAACGGAATCATTTGATCTCACAAACAATCAGACACTTGTAACACTTCTGCCCGGAGAGGACCTTACCGTCCGGATAGACTCAACGGGCATTTACCTGGGAGACGCCAAAATCACCGTATCCGACATTCCGGCAGCCAATGGAATCCTGCACGTCATAGATGCGGTACTTCTGCCGAAACCAAAGCCGACCCTGGCAGAAATAATAGCATCCTCTCCTGACCATAATACCTTGGAACTTGCCCTGGATCTGGCAGGACTCACCCCGGTATTTGAAGAAGAAGGAAGCTACACCGTATTTGCCCCAACCGATGAAGCTTTTGAGGCGCTTCCTGATGGGGTTTTGGATGCCCTGCTGGCCGATCCCAATGGCGCTTTGAAAAATGTATTGCTCTATCATGCAGCAAACGGCGTATACCGCTCAACGGATTTGTCAGATCAACAGGAGATACAAACTCTGCTGGCGGGCAAACACGTGCGAATCACCATCAATACAGCCGGAGTGTTTATTGATGGAGCCCAGGTAAGCATGGTGGATATTGAAGCTTCCAATGGAATTCTCCACGTGATCCGGGCTGTGCTTCAACCCCGATATTCCATTGCTGAAATCATAGAGAACTCCCCGAACCATGAAATCCTGGATACCGCAATCAGAATGGCCGGATTAAGAGATGAATTAAACAACGGAGGCCCCTATACCGTATTTGCGCCCACAGATGCGGCCTTTGAAGCCATTCCGGCCGTTATATTGGACTCTATCCTGGCAGATCCGAACGGTCTTCTCAGGAATATTATCCTTTATCATGCGCTGGACGGAGAAACTGAATCCTTTGACCTGGTGAATGGTCAGGAACTGCAGACCCTCCTGCCGGGAAAAGATCTCAAAGTCAGGATTGACTCACAGGGAATTTTCATCAACAATGCAAGGATCACGGTGGCGGACATTCCTGCTGCAAATGGCATAATCCACGTCATCGATGCCGTGTTGATCCCGGAACAATCCAGGCCGAATATTGTGGACCTGATTGAAAACTCACCTGTGCACACGATATTGAATAACGCCATTGAGCTGGCCGGACTGAAACCGGTCATCAGAACTGCAGGTCCTCTGACTGTATTTGCCCCTACCGACGACGCTTTCAGAGCATTGGCGCCCGGCGTGTTGGATGCCCTATTGGCAGACCCTGCAGGTGCGCTCAGAGAACTGCTGTTGTATCATGCAATTCCTGGAAATCGGATTTCCTCAACGCTGATCAATGGACAGAGCGAGATCACGCTTAAGGGCGACCCCATTTCCATCACCGTCAATACCGAAGGAATCTTCATCAACAACGCCAAAGTAATCCAGGCAGATGTTGTGGCTGACAATGGCATCGTGCACGTACTGAATGGCGTGCTCTTGCCCCCAAGCAGCACCGGAAATGAGCCAAACCAAAGCGCTAAAATTTGGCCCAACCCATTTGCGGATGTCTTTTACCTGTCCTTAAGTGAGCCCCATGACGAGATTCTCTCCCTGGAAATATTGGACCTGGAAGGGAAAGTTATATACCGGACAAATAATATTCAGGCTAACCAGAAGTTTGATCCTGTGATTCAGGCCGGAATGTACATGCTCCGCATCCAAACGGACAGAGGAACGAAAATCGCGAAGATCATCAAATCAAATTAAGCTTATCGTTTTGGTTTTATATAAATAGACACAGGAAAGGCCCCGCAGATCAGCGGGGCTTTTTTTTTGCAGGAAATACTTCCATACAAAATGCCTGCTCATTCTGATAGAACGATTTAGGAATGACATAGTGAACTTCCTGCATCCTAATTTCCCCTTACATTCTTTGTCACTAAAGTCTGCAGGAATCCCTAAAACTTTATTTTATGGGTGAACACCACGATGGCCAAAAAAGAATAAAAGAAAAAGCACACCTGAAACGGACGAATTGCCATTAAGCGAAGTGGTAGAATCACAAAAACAGAGAAAATAATTTTAGGCGTCCATTTATCTGGCCTTATACCAAATGCGAGCAGAAAAACGGGTAAGAGACCTAAACGAACAACAGCTTATTTAAAGCTCCAGGGCTGATTTTCATGAACCAATTAAAACTGATTGTTTGGCGAGAAGGCGATACCATCAAAATCCAAAATAATCGGATCCGATATGCAAATTTTTAAGGAAGACCAAAATCGCACACACCAAAAATCAAGACCTATCCCAGACTTTAATTCATCCCAACAAACGAACACTAAGGATGGATAAACAGAAATTAATAAGGGAACCGATTTTGCTGCATCCCTTGTTACAAAACCGGATGACTCGGATTTAAATTTGCTTTTTGCTCCTCAATGTTATGAC
>CAYXKO010000257.1:0-4269 GCA_964465435.1 uncultured Saprospiraceae bacterium
CACTGCAACCCAACCTGCAGCCGACGAGACGGGGACGGTCAGGAAAATCCAAACCTCCGGTAAAAATTATGGCAAGCTGGACGAGGCATTCATTCAGGCGTCCAAGAGTCAAAAAGCGGAACCTGATCTTACGGATAGCCTGTGGCACATTTATTTTGCCCTTTCCATTGCTGAGGAGACCCCCAAAAAAAATATTTATGAAGGTCATTGGCTGGATTTGAAAGAAGACGGAAGCTACCAGAAAGGAATCTATGATCAAACCACAGACTCCGGAAGGTTTCTCTATACAAGTGCCTTGAAAACCCTGGAGCTGAGATCTGAAAGGGACAGTTCCAGTGAATGGTCCGTCAGAGTGGACCCGGATGCCATGCTCCTGATAGGTACCCAAAAATATGGGAATAATCCCTGGCAGATCAAGCTGGTCAGACGAAGCGTGGCCCCCTCCAAATAGGACTTTTCTGGATTTTTCCGGACTCAATGGATGTTCTCTTCATTGAGCCAGCGGCGATAGATCCTTGCGTTTTCAAAATGCTGCTCCGCATTTTTTGCGAAAGAATGACGGCCCTCATAACCGGGCTGGGCACAAAAGAAAATGTACTCGTGTTTTTCAGCCTTGAGCACAGCCTCCAGACTGTTAACGGAAGGCATGCAAATGGGACCGGGGGGAAGACCATCCACCTGATACGTATTGTAGGGAGATTGAATGGATAATATCTCATGGGATACTCGTTGGATCCCTTCCAGTCCACTGGCGAAAACGGCTGTGGGGTCCGCCTGGAGCCTCATTCCTGATTTCAACCGGTTTAAATACACTCCGGCAATGGTGGGTCTTTCGGGTTCGTACTGGGATTCCTTTTCCACTATGGAGGCCAGGATGTAAATCTGAATTGGGTCGATGCCGAGTTCTTTGGCCGATATGGCCCGGCTTTCGGATTCCCAAAACCGGTCGTGCTGAGCTTTTAGCTTTTTATATAACTGTTGGGGGCTGCTGTTCCAGTACAATTCGTAGGTGTCGGGTAGTATTGAGGTCAATACGTTCTCTGCAGAATACCCCAGGCTGTCCAGGAGTGTGGTGTCCAACAGGTAGGAAATCAATTCGGTGGAATCCATTTCCATTTGGGCGGCCACCCGGGAGCTGAACTGGTATATGTCCCGAACACCCTGAATGACGAGTCGCACGGGGTCCTGGGCTCCCGAGCGGAGCTTGCGGTAGATGTCAAAATTGCTCATGCCAGGCCGGATCAGGTACCTGGCGGACCTTTTTTGAATGGATTCCGTGGGCAGAATGGACAAAGCGATCCTCAATGTGGCAGGATTCCGGAGTACAGCGCTGTCCTGAAGTTTTTGCATTATTTCTTCTACAGGGGTGCCGGCCCTAATCTCCAGTGAAAAGGGATTTTCGCGGTCAGCCACATTTGTCTGGAACAAGATCAGGTAGCCCGCCAACAATAAGCCCGCTGCTGTTGTAGCCAACAGCAGGGATATCGTTCTCTTACTCATCAATACTGTTCTTTTTCGTTAGGAAAACTTCCGGATTTGACATCCCGGGAATAGTGGTTCACGGCTTCTGAAATTTGGCTGTGCAGATCCAGATAACGCCTCAAAAACCTGGGATGAAATCCCTTGTTCAAGCCAAGCATGTCGTGGGAAACCAGCACCTGCCCGTCCACTCCGGCTCCGGCTCCGATTCCGATGGTGGGTATGTTGAGGGATTGGGTGACTTCCTTGGCCAGTTCGGCCGGTATTTTTTCCAGGACCAGACTGAAACAGCCTGCCTTTTCCAGAATGATGGCGTCTTCTTTCAGTTTGTTGGCCTCAGCCTCTTCCTTTGCCCTGACGTTGTAGGTCCCGAATTTGTAAATGGACTGGGGGGTCAATCCCAGATGCCCCATGACAGGGATGCCGGCTGTCAGAATCCTTTTGATGGAATCAGCCACCTCGGCGCCTCCTTCGAGTTTGACCGCATGAGCCCCGCTTTCCTTCATGATCCTGATGGAAGACTCAAGGGCCCGTTTCGTATTGCCTTGATAACTTCCAAAAGGCAGGTCAACAACCACCAGTGCCCGCGAGACACCCCTGACCACGGACTGGGCATGGTAGATCATCTGGTCAAGCGTGATAGGCAGGGTGGTTTCATGCCCGGCCATGACATTGGACGCGGAATCGCCCACCAGCAAAACGTCGATCCCGGCTTCATCCAGGATCTTCGCCATGGAATAATCGTAGGCAGTCAGCATGGCGATTTTTTCACCCGCCACCTTAAGCTCCTGCAGAGTCCTGGTGGTGATTTTTTTGATTTCTTTATGGACTGACATGGCGTAAAGATAGGGATTGGATTTGTTTTTTAGTGAGGACGAAACGAAACTTCAGGCAGATCTGAGGTAGTTGGGAAATTCAAATCAAGCCAATTAAAAAGAATGATTCTGAAAAGCAGTTTTGTTTATCATGTTGCTTGCGCTGGATACTGAGGGTTTTATGAGACCGGGGCAACCCGGTCCGGGAAGATGTAGTGAGTAAATGGCGGCATCCCGGGACAATATGGGGCGACGTCCCGGCGTATTATCGATCGGGCTTATTCGTTCGTTTTTGTAATTTTGCCTTATGAATCGCATTCTTGTTCCGGCATTGTGCCTTTTTTTACTGGGTTCCTGCAGCACTGATTTCGTTCTTACAGAAGAATGGAGGGATGTGCCGGTAGTTTATGGTTTTATTAACCGGACCGATACAGCCCATTACATTCGGGTGGAAAAACTCTTTGTGGATGAGAACAAATCGGCCCTGGAGATTGCACAGATCGCAGATTCCCTGTACTATCCCAATGCCAAGGTCAGTCTGTTGAACATCACCAAGAACCGGTCTCATACGCTTAGCAGGGTGGACGCCAATCTGGAAGGATACCAAAGGATGCCTGGCCCCTTTGCGACAGCGCCTAATTATATGTACAAGATAAAGGCCTCTGATATCCCTCTTTCGGCCGGGGATAGCCTTGTTTTTCAGCTGGATCGCGGAGATCAGAAACGCCTTGTGACAGCACGCATTGCCCTTGTCCGAGATTTTGGCTTTACCGCTCCGGCAGACCAGACACGCGAAATCAAGTTTGATCCCACTCTCAGTCAAAACTTTTCCTGGAGGGGAAGCGGTCTTTCTCCTTCCACCATTTATGATTTTGAGATTTTGGTGCAGGTACAAGAGGAAAACACGGTCACAGGAGCTATCAAAACCAAGACCGTCCGCTGGGCTCTTCAGCAGGGAGATATCAAAACTTCCGTCACTGTCCAGGGAATTTCTTTTTTCACCTTACTCAAAAATAACCTGGTGGTCGATCCCGCCATTTCCAGAAAGATACTGAGTCTGGACTTTTTAGCCCGCGCGGGCGGACCCGAGATCACCGATTTCAATGCCATCATCAACGCCAATACAGGCATTACGGCCTCCCAGGAGATTCCCCGGTACACCAACCTTTCCGAAGGATTTGGTCTGTTTTCAAGCATTCATACGATCCGCAGGTCCCTGGGGATTACCGTAGAAACCCGAAACTTCCTCCGGTCGACCGAAGAAACCCGATTATTGAATTTCTGACATTTTTCAGGGGAGACAGACTGTCTGTCATTCTGATTTGTCAAATAGCGATTGGTTTGTCAGGTTTTTACTGACATAATTGCAGGTTTTTGCATTGGCACACGGATTGATGCCAGGATGATATACAAACAATTTAAAATGGGAAAAATAATAGGAATAGACTTAGGAACAACCAATTCTTGCGTAGCTGTCATGGAAGGAAATGAGCCGGTAGTGATCGCAAATGATGAGGGCAGACGTACCACTCCCTCCATTGTGGCCTTTTTGGATAATGGGGAGCGCAAGGTGGGCGATCCTGCCAAAAGACAGGCCATCACCAACCCCAAACGCACCATAGCTTCCATCAAAAGATTTATGGGACAGAGATTCAGCGAATCCGGTTCCGAGATCGGAAGATCTGCCTATAAGGTGGTGAACGGAGAAAACAACACCTGCCGTGTCGACATTGACGGACGCTTGTATTCCCCGCAGGAAATCTCTGCCATGATCCTCCAGAAAATGAAAAAGGTGGCGGAAGATTTTCTGGGTCAGGAGGTGACCGAGGCGGTCGTGACCGTGCCGGCCTACTTCAACGACTCCCAAAGACAGGCCACCAAAGAGGCCGGTGAGATCGCCGGACTGAATATCAAAAGGATCATCAACGAACCAACTGCTGCGGCCCTGGCCTATGGCCTGGACAAGAAGCACAAG
>CAYXKO010000258.1:0-4266 GCA_964465435.1 uncultured Saprospiraceae bacterium
CAGCAGTGATCTGCGCACCGGTCTGCCGCGGCAGATGATTTCGGAGCGGCTCCCTCAAATCGGGATAATCGCCGCAATAGATCACATTACTGCAACCATCAAATAATTTTAGTTTTTCCCGGACCTTTTCACCGCGGCTCACAAAGCCACTATCGTGGGCATCCCCGATGTTGGTGATGATGCCCAGGGTGGGACGGATCAGGTCATGGAGGCGATCCATTTCCCCGGCTTCGGAAATGCCGGCCTCAAACACGCCAATTTCGTGCGAACCCGAAAGGTCGAGGATGGAAAGGGCCACGCCCAACTGGCTGTTGTAGCTCTTGGGATTCTTGCAGACCTGGTATTTCTGGGCAAGCAGCTGGGCCAGCCATTCCTTGGTGATGGTCTTGCCGTTGCTGCCGGTGATCCCGATCACGGGTATCTCAAACTGAGTCCTGTGAAAAATGGCAAGCGCCTGCAGCGCTCTGAGCGCATCCGGCACCTTCAGGATCCAGACCCCCTCGATGGGCTCGGTCCGGGCGTGGGTGACAAAGGCCTTCACGCCCTGTCCGGCCAGTTCGGGTATAAAGTAATGACCCCGGGTATGCACCCCGTCCAGGGCAAAAAAAATGCAGCTTTCGGGATTCATGACATACCGGGAATCGGTCTCGGTATGAGACAGCCCGAGGCCGGCCGGCCCCTTGCTCAGGACCTCAGCCTGAAGCACTTCTGCGATTTCCTCTATCGGGTAATATTTCATTGCAGGTCGAAGCCAATGTCGCGCCGGTAGTATTTCCCATCAAACTGAACGTCCTCAGCGAGCCGGTTGGCCTGATCCAGCGCAGCTCGCTGATCCGGTCCCAGACAACTCACGGCAAACACCCTGCCACCCGCGGTGACCAGCTGTCCCTCTCTGAGGCTTACCCCGGAAAAGAAAATATGTTCGCCGGGCCCGGTCCGGGGAAGCGGTTCTATTTTTTTGCCTTTTTCGAAATCGCCCGGATATCCGCCGCTGACCAGACAGATCGTGGCCGCATGGGCCGGGGATATGCGCACAGAACCGGGATCCAGACGATTGGCATGACAATCGAGGCAATGTTGCAGGAGGTCGGACTCCAGTCGGATCATGACCGACTCGGTCTCCGGGTCTCCCATCCGGCAGTTGTATTCGATCACGTAGGGGTCCCCGTGTACCCGGATCAGTCCAAAAAAGATAAAGCCCCGGTAAGGGATCTCGTCCTTTTTCAATCCATGCAGCGTCGGGAGTATGATCCGGTCGCGGACCTTTGCCATCAGGAGGGCGTCTGCAAAAGGAACCGGTGATACCGAACCCATGCCACCGGTATTGGGACCCGTGTCGCCCTCGCCGATCCGCTTGTAATCCTTGGCCTCGGGAAGGAGGAGGTATTGGTCTCCGTTGGTCAGTACGAATACGGAAAACTCGATGCCGCTGAGAAATTCTTCGATGACCAGGCGGCTGGAGGCTTTTCCAAATCTGCCTCCGAGCATGGCCCGGATCTCGGATTCGGCCTCTTCATGGGTTTGGGCGATGACTACGCCCTTGCCGGCTGCAAGGCCATCCGCCTTGATGACCGCGGGCAGTCCGAGGCTGTGGGCAAATGCGATGGCCTCCTCCACCTCTCCGCTTCCAAAGGAGCGATAGCGGGCGGTGGGGATCTCGTGCCGCAGCATGAATTCCTTGGCAAACTCCTTACTCGACTCCAGGCGCGCACCCGATTGGCCCGGTCCGATCAAGGCCAGGTCGGGATGTCGCCCGGCCAGATAATCCATCAAACCGTCAGCCAGCGGAGCCTCGGGGCCACAGACCACCATGCCGATGCCCTTTGCATCGATCAGCTCAGACACCGCCCGGTGGTCATCGGGAGAAAAGGGCACATTTTCGGCCAGGGAGGCGGTACCCGGGTTACCGGGCAATGCGTAAAGCCGCCCCAGCAGGGGGCTTTGGGAAAGCTTCCAGGCCATGGCGTGTTCGCGTCCGCCGGATCCGATCAGGAGTACATTCATGCTCAGCGTATGATTTGTGCGGCAAAAATAAGCCTATCTGAACGGATCGGGGGAGTAAATCAGGTCTTAGTACTGCCAAAACAGATTCGTCCATCCAACAGGCTATCTTTTGGCCCGGACAGGCAAAAGGAATTGAGGCAGAGCAGGTCGCGACATGCCGACTTATGGTAACGCTGAAAAAAAAATTCCCCATTTGCCTTAATTTTTTTAATAGATTTACACAAACTATCAAAAAACCAAACTATTCAATCATGGCTACTTTAAATGAAAATTCCCGTATTTCCAGAAAGACGATCATAATGATTGTGGTTGGCCTGACGGCTGCAATGATTGGCATTATTTTTTATCTGTGGTATCCCTGTAATTGTTGCCGAATCTTTAATCCTACACCAAATTGTACCAAGATCCAATATATCAAGGGGAAGCCCGAAAGAAGTGGCGATACAACTTTGATCCCGGTGAAGTGCAATGAATTTGTCATTGATCCAACTCATGAGGATGCCCAAAAATACCGCGACAGTCTCACAAAGCGTTGTTTTAAGTTGATCCGAAGCTGTAACTGTACTCCTGCTTTTGAACTTTGGGCGGACCCTATCGGAGAGCCAATTGATGTTGGCACGGTAGCAGGCAATATTGTCCGTGGAGGTGCGATAGGATATGGTGGACTTATGCCAAATGTAATAATTGAACTAAATCCCGATACAATACCAACAACCGATAAGCATAACAATTACACAAATGACAGTAAACTTTGCCCCATAAATAATATTGCTAATAACTTCATCTTAGCCATATTAGATTCTGGTATTGACACTGTAACAGATGCCGCCAAAAATAGATTAATGGATTTGGATTACCATTGGAATAAATATCATGGCCCATTGCGTTGCATCTCTAATAATACCAACTTTGGTCTTAATATTCTTAATTCAAATTCCGAGCCTGTTGACAGCATGGGTCATGGCACTGGAGTGAATGCAGTTTCTACTAAAGCCTCTATTCCAAATTATGAGGACCCATATTTAAATTTACAATTTCTTAATGTTAATATTTTTGATGCTGCATCAAAATCGTGTTCCCTGTTTGATGCGCTTTGTTCAATCAATTATGCCGTGTATCAAGGGGCAAAAATTATCAATATCAGTTGGGGGTTTTATTTTAACCCATTAAATGATACGATCAAATTATCTGTGGAGAACACTATTAAAAAAGTGATTGATCATGCATCAATAAAAACCCTATTTATTGCAGGTCTGGGAAATGATTCAAAAAGAATTGACAACGCTCATTCATTTTATCCTGCTTGTTTGGCTAATTCCCTTTCAAATCTTATGGCAATTGGTTCACTTGACTATGCTGCCTTTGACATTTCAGGTTTTTCTAATTATGCTGACCCGGATATTATGACCCTTTGTACCGAGGGCGAAGCAATCAAAGTGGCTTATCCTCATTATCTATTGCCACCCGATGCCACAGGAAATATCCAAACCGAAAAAATGGTTTCAGGTACCTCTTATGCAACTCCTTTGACCAGTAGAATAGCTGCAAGTTTTTGGCAAAGAAATTTAAATTTAACTCCCGCGAATGTAAAATCGCACTTTATTAATTACCTCAACAAATTAAACATTCCCGCTACCCTTAAGACCAGTAATCAGATTACTGGATTACCATACCGCGCGCTGACTGTACAGCAAGTTCCAGGCCTGATCTGTAGCCAACCGGAACTTAAACAGTTATAGTATTCCATAAAAGCTTGAATTTTAAATCCACATTATATCCTTTGCCATGAGGTATGTTCTGAACATTCTTTTAGTGCTCTGGATTGCATTGCAGTTCTCCTGTGGGTCTGTGTCTGAATCCGAAATCGGCCAGGGAGGTCCGGTCTGTATTCAGGATCAAAAATTTTACTCTGATTCCTTATTACAAGGAGAATATCTTAAGCGGCTAAGCGATTCTGCCCTTTTGGCAGTCATAGATCAAATCCTAAGCAATCCTCAAGAATATGAAAAAGAAGACGTTATTCTGAGCCTGGCAGATTCGCTTAAAAGCATCTTGCCAGACAAAAACTCAGTTCCATTCATATTCATTAGAATCCAGGAAACCATCCTGAAACTGCGCAAAAATTTTTATAAGGATCAACCGGATCTGGAAATTGCAAGAACCCTGCTGACCCTGGCACTGGCCCATCAAAAAAACGGAGATCTCGACCAGGCCTTAGAAAAATTGTTAGAGGCGGAAATGGCCAGCAGGAATTTTCCGGTG
>CAYXKO010000259.1:0-4266 GCA_964465435.1 uncultured Saprospiraceae bacterium
CTACATTGTCGGTTTTAAAGAGAGACACGACAGAATTAACCTCGTGCAGGATTTGCTTGAACCAGAGTTCATAGACCTGGTGTATGATGATGAAGAGCATTTCCTCATGCGCTTCTTCGCCAAGCTCCCTGCTTCTGGGGTTTTGCGCATCCAGGATCTTTTCAAGTCCCAGGTAGCTGCTATAGTGTATGGAACTGTATTTCTTTTCCATGTTTATTGGGGTTTGTATGCAATGGCCTTTATTTCGATCAATAGGTGAGGGTGGGGGAGTTGATGCACCGCAACCGTGGTCCTTGCCGGTCCGTCAAAACCAAAATAAGTGTTGTACACTTCATTATACCCCTTGAAGTCGTTCATGTTGACCAAAAAGGTTGAAATTTCAACAATGTCTGAAAGGTCTGCCCCCACGCTCTGGAGGATATCCCGGATGTTTTGAATGACCGCATGGGTTTGTTCGTGAATGTCGAGGCTTACGGCGCCAAACTCATCCGCCTCGGCCCCGGCAAAGCTATTGTCAGCCCGTCTGCTGCTGGTGCCCGAGACGAATAGAAAATCGCCCCCTCTTCGCACATGGGGAAACCTGCCCCGGGGCGTTGCTTTGCCTTCCACAACTTTTGCCTGATTCGGATTTTCCATTGCCCAAAGATATCAATCCTCTTTTAATTTGGTTTTTTTTCATTAGTCTTGCAATCCGGATCGGATGACTGATCCCGGCTTTGAATTGATAATGGAAATATGTCGGTTTCCCTTGGCTCGAACTCACTTAACTGCCTGTAAATGCAAATTGAATTTAAAAGCAACTTGCCCATGAGCTGGGTTGTGGGAGTTCCCTTCAGGTCTTTTCTTTTATTGGCATGCATCAATATAACCTGGTCCTGGGTGTCGGGTCAGAATTTGATCTCCAATCCCGGCTTTGAAAAATGCGAGCGATGCGGCATGTTTGGCAACTCTGGTGTGGAGCTTGCTTTGGGCTCCGGCGCAAATGATCCTGTGGATTGGTATGGCGTAACCTATGGTACTTCTGACTTCAGACCAGACCAGCCTAATTCCGGGAGATACCATGGGGGATTCTTTTCTTTTGGCAAGTTTGAATATTTGGGAAATGTCCTTGCGGCTCCTTTGCTAGCAGGAGCGGAATATGAATTGAGTTGCCATCTGGGCACCAGGTTTGATTCAGAATTTACCCTGGACGAGATCGGCTTTTGCTTTCAAAATGGACTGAATACCTATCCGGTCAACGGTCCGCTCAACAGGCTGTCGCCCCAGCTGACCACAGCAGACGGTGATTTCCTGCCTTTCAGGTCCTATAAGAAGTATTCATTTAAATACATCGCCTGCGGAGGTGAGGATCATCTGATCATAGGCCGGTTTAAGGATCTGTCCAGAGGAGATACCCTTTACTTAGGCAGCAGGAGAACCGGCTCTGTCATAAGCTATACCATGATCGATGACCTGGAATTAAAAATGATCAGGCCGGCTCTGGATTTGATCCCGGACCAGCTGGTAATATGTAAAGGCGCAAACAGAAAAATTGGATTGGATCGGGCTATCAATTATCAGAAGATTTCCTGGAGTAATGGTTCCACCGGGGATAGTTTAGTAATAAGTGATTTAGATTCAATAGTATGGGTGGAGGTTTTTTTGGGTCAGGCATGTGCGCCCATCAGAGATTCCAGTCGTATTGTGGTATTGGATAACCGGCCGGATCCTCTAAGGGACACGGGCTATGTTTGTCCCGGTGCCTCGCTTGTCTTGAGTCCTGATTCTGCAGGATTATTGAACCCGAAATGGTCACACGGTCCGGTCCAATTTAAAACGGAACTTGGATCTCCTGGAAAATACAGGCTCGAGGCGGACTCCCCTTGTGGTAAGATCGTCGATTCCATTCTGGTCCTCAGTGCAGATGTACTGCCTGCTGATATCCTGGATATAGAAGATACCTGTTATGTGGAAGGAATTAGTTTTTCTGCGCCATTTTTCAGCGGAGCGAGCTATAGCTGGTCCGATGGCTCTTTGGGAAAAGAATTTCGTCCGGGGGGACCGGGTACCTACCATGTCAGGGTCACCGGTGTATGTAATGAAGTGGAAGACTCACTGGTGATCAGGGGAAGCCTTTCACTGGACAGCCTTTTCTTGATTCCCAACGTATTTACTCCCAATGGGGATCGCGAGAATGACAGTTTCAGGCCGCTCGTCCGGCCGGGTTTGGAATCTTTGCTGGTGGATTACCAGTTGCAGATTTTCAACCGCTGGGGGAAGCTGCTGTTTGAGGCCCGGGATCCCGCGAAATCGTGGATTCCCGATGCGGATACCGGCACAGAAAGCTATTTGTACCAACTTAGGGCCAGTTATCGGGACTGTCCCCGGCAGCGCACAGCTGTCCGGTCCGGGGTGATAAGCCTCATCAGGTGAGCTTTAAGCTTCTTTGAACTTTCTCGATACGGGTCGGGAAAATTGCATTTTCTTTGTGTTGGATTTGTGCCAATGTTAGATAGATGAAGTACACCAGGACCAGTCTGAAAAAACTTGAAGACCTCTGCAAAGAGCTGGGCTATAAGGTGCGGTATGAGCAGGGACATTTTCAGTCGGGCTATTGCAGGGTTGAGTCACAGAAAGTGATCGTCATCAACAAGTTTTTTGATGTGGAAGGACGGATCAATTGCTTTCTCGACCTGATCCCGGATCTGCCCGTGGATCCGGATGTTTTGTCAGCAGATTCCCTGCGTTTTTATAAAAGCCTTCCCGGTAAATCCGATAAAGTCGAGGTTTGAGTCTTGGAACTCCGGAAGCAAATAATTTTTTTGGGCACCGGCACCTCTCAGGGCATACCGGTGATTGGTTGTCAGTGCAATGTTTGCAGGTCAAGGGATGCAAGGGACCACAGGCTGCGAACCTCAGCCCTGGTTTGTTATGAGGGAAAATCCCTGCTGATCGATATCGGTCCGGATTTCAGGCAGCAGATGCTTTCCAATTCGATGTCCGGGGTGGATGCCGTGCTGCTCACCCATCAGCATGCAGACCATACTGCCGGCATTGACGACATTCGTCCGGTAAATTTCCTTCAGGGAAAGCCCATTCCTTTCTACGGTACAAGGCAGGTGCTGGATGATCTCATCAGGAGGTTTGATTATATTTTTGGTCCCAATGAATATCCGGGCATTCCGCAAATCGACCTGACCGAGATTTCCGCTTTTGGAAAATTTTATGTGCAAGGTATTGAAATTGAAGCTATTCCGGTCCTGCACGGAACGTTGCCCGTGACGGGATTCAAAATCGGCTCATTGGCATATATCACGGACGCCAAATCGATTTCCGATGAGGTGGTCGAATCCCTGCGTGGGATCGATTGTCTGGTGATCAATGCCTTGCACCACAAGGATCATCATTCTCACCTGAATCTCGTTCAGTCCCTCGCTTATATAAAGAAAATTCAGCCCAGGCGTTCATATTTGGTGCATCTCAGCCACCATATGGGTTTGTATGCAACTGTGAATGCCGATTTGCCAACAGGGGTAAGTCTGGCCTATGATGGTCTGAGGGTGGACCTGATCTGATTGGACTTTTTTAGCTCGTTTTTAGTGAGTCCGGGTCTGTCTGCCCCGGGCAGTAAAACTATGTTTACTGTTTCGGGTTAATTGAATGCCGGTCATTCATCAAGCTTTATATTCATGAATCAGTTGTATCAAAGTTCCTCGCCTTATCTGCTTCAGCACAAGGATAATCCGGTGCACTGGATGCCCTGGGGCGAAGAGGCCCTGGAGCAGGCACGGATCAAAAATCTGCCCTTACTGGTGAGCGTGGGTTATTCCACTTGCCATTGGTGTCATGTCATGGCACATGAATCTTTTGAAGACACCGATATCGCGGCCATCATGAATGAGTTTTTTGTCTGTGTAAAAGTGGACAGGGAGGAAAGGCCGGATATCGACCATTTTCTGATGAATGCCGTGCAGGCAATGGGTGTATCCGGTGGCTGGCCGCTCCATTGTTTTCTGACCCCTGACCTGAAACCATTCTATGGGGGTACCTATTTTCCGCCTGTTCGCAAGTACGGCCGCATTTCATGGCCGGAATTGCTCATGGCCATTCACCAGGCCTGGACGAGAAAGAGAAGCGAAATTGTCGATCAGGGTAGCAAATTATTGGCCCACCTGGTTGATAGAAACCAAATATCAGATTCCGATTCAAAATACTCGACCAGGCAAACCGAGGTGCTTGCCTCCATACGGTCATTAATGGATATGGAGGAGGGGGGATTTGGATATG
>CAYXKO010000260.1:0-4263 GCA_964465435.1 uncultured Saprospiraceae bacterium
TGGCATTTTGCATAATGGCTGGCAAAATCTGGACTGGTTGTTCTGTTTTCAGGTTTACCTTTCCTTTGAGACCATGATGCAGGCACCCACCCTGATCTTTGCATCCGATACTTTCTCGAGACCCAAATCATACACGAGGTCCATGTTGCTGGTTTTTCTGAATTACATCGAATTGCTGCTGGCCTTCGCCGTCATTTATTCCAGGGGCCATTATCTGAACCACGCCTTTGAATTCTGGTACGACCCCATCTATTTCAGTTTTACCACCGGATCGACCATTGGTTTTGGAGATTACCATCCGGTCAGCCTGGTTGGTAAGTTCCTGGCCACCCTGCAGGCCATTTTGTTTCTCCTTTACGTGGTGATCTTTATGAGTTTCTTCAACAATAAGATCGAACACAGGGGGTATTTTGACCATACCCGGGAGGATTGATCCGGATGGAAAATCACTGATGGATCATTGAATATTACAGCACTTGTTTTTAAACGAAACACAAGGATTAACCTGTGAGTTATCCGAGAGAATAGGTTGCGGTGTTCATTTCTTTAAAGTCCGAATAAACAGAGGATGCCAAAATTCACCGGCAGCCAGAGTGCGGCATGGTCAGACATTAAACAGGAAATGCATGACGTCTCCATCCTGGACCACGTACTCCTTTCCTTCCGTGGACATTTTTCCGGCGGCCTTGACGGCAGCCTCTGATTTGTACTGAATGTAGTCCTGGTAATGGATCACTTCCGCGCGGATGAAACCTCTTTCAAAATCAGAATGGATGACACCGGCAGCTGCGGGAGCTTTGGAGCCTTTGCGGACCGTCCAGGCGCGCACTTCTTTTTCTCCGGCCGTGAAATAGGTGATCAGGTCCAGTAGCTTGTATGCGGCCCTGGTGATGCTGTGGGTGCCGGGTTCCGTCAACCCCAGTTCCTGGAAGAAGGAAGCACGGTCCTCTTCCGGGAGTTCAGATATCTCGGCCTCAATGCCGGCGCAAATGATCAGCACCTCAGCGTTTTCAGGGGCCACAAAAGCCTTGAATTTTTCAGTATGGGCGTTGCCCGTATGAACGGATGCCTCATCGACATTGCAGACGTACAGCACCGGCTTGCCGGTCAGGATCTGACAGCTCTTGACAAACGCTGCAGTCTCTTCGTCGGAGACAAACGCTCTTGCGGTCTTGCCATCCGCGAGATGTACAAGGAGTTTATCGCCCAGTTCGATTTCGCGGAGGATCTCCTTGTCCCCGGATTTGGATTGCTTTCTCAGTCGCTCCAGTTTTTTTTCCATCGTCTCGATGTCCTTGAGGATGAGCTCTGTATCAACGATTTCCTTGTCTCTGACCGGATCCACGGATCCGTCCACGTGGATGACATTGTCATTGTCAAAACACCTTACTACGTGGAGGATGGCGTCCACCTCGCGTATGTTGGCCAGGAACTGGTTGCCCAGACCTTCACCTTTGGAGGCTCCCTTGATGAGACCCGCGATGTCCAGGATCTCCACCGTCGTCGGCACGACGCGCTGGGGATTGACCAACAGTTCCAGCTGTTTCAGTCTTTCGTCCGGTACCGTGATGACGCCCAGGTTGGGATCCTTGGTGGCAAAAGGGTAGTTGGCTGCCAGGGCTCCGGCCGAGGTCAGCGCATTGAACAGGGTGGATTTTCCAACGTTGGGCAGGCCCACGATTCCGCATTGCAATCCCATGTGATTCCTTTAAGTTTTTAAAATGAGGCGCAAAGGTAGAAATTCCGCACACAACCAATCGGGTTCAAATTGGTTTGTCCTCAAAAGCGGATTTGAATTTTTTAGGTCATTTCATCCTGGCGCATCCCGACGAGGAACTCATGGTGGGAAACTACCTGGGTGATTTGGTGCATATCCGGGACATTCCCAATCTGCCGGCTCCTTTGATACCCGGCATAGATTTCCACAGGTTTATCGACCGTTACACAGATTCACACCCTGCGGTCGATCAGCTCAACCGCATCTTCAGACCCGCTGTGGGTAAGTATGCGCCGGTGGCGACGGACATCGTCATGGATTATTTTATTTATCTTAACTGGGAGGAGATCCACACCCATGATTACCACGAATTTGCAGAAGGCGTATACGATCTGTTGCAAAGAAATATTCACTTTTTTCCCGAACCGGCCGCCATGTTGACGCAGCGTATGTCCCAGACGAAATGGCTGGATCAGTATAAGTCCCTGGCCGGGTTGGAAGATGTCATGCACAGGATGAACAGGAAGGCAAAATTCTCCGTGGACTTCGTACGGTCCGTTGCGCTGGTGCAAGACCAGGGTCCACAAATGGAAATTTTGTTTTTGGAATTTTACAGGGACATCCGCAGGGAATCCCAGGCCTGGATCAGCCTTCGAAATGCAGAGAGAAAGTGATGCTTCTGCTGAAAAGTTTGTCGATCAGAGTGGATTCAAGCAACTTGTTGTCGTAAATCAGCAAATTGCTGATCCCGTGGGAAAATTTGATCTCTGGCGAGAAGATGAAAAAGGGCAGATAAAACTGAATGCCCAGGCCCAGCTCCACCTGAAAATCATGAGGGGAGATCCGGATCAGGTCAAAACGGGTTTTGTCGGAACGGCTGTTGGACGCAAAATCGTAGGAATATTTGACCCCCGAAAGCATGAATATTCTGAGGTCCTTGTAAGGGGCAGATGTAAAACGGACGATCATCGGGATTTCTCCAAATACAGATTCGATCTTGTACTCCTTGGCGGGTCCGGGACTGGTCGGGGTGTAGCTTAAGGTCCGGTAGGCAAGCGAAATGGAAGGCAACAAACGATAGTCTACGTATTCTCCGATCTTGAAGTTTGTGATCATGCTCAGGGTGATGCCCGAGTTGGAGAGTCCTTCGTTGATGCGATAAGCTCCACCGGGTTGCAATTTTCTGGCATGTTCGATTTTAAATCCGGACTGGTTGTATCCCAGGGTAAGGCCAAAGTAATGGTCCTTTCGACGGAAACCCTCGTAGTTATAGCTTCTCTGGCGATATTGGGCACCCGCTTCTTGCAACAGGGGCAGGCAAATGGCCAAAAGGACTATTTTTCTCCAGTGTATATGCAACATATTCCCAAACTCAATGAAATGAAACGGCTGTTCTTGAATCCTGCTTCCGCGAGCTTCCCGACAAAACGTTCGTAATCGGGAAACTGTTGCACGGATTCGTACAAATAACTGTATGCCCGCGCATCTTTTGAGATCATCCGCCCGATTAAAGGCAGGATGTATTTAAAGTACAGATTAAAAAGTTGCTTGAAGGGAAACATCCTGGGTCTCGAAAACTCGAGCACGATGATCCTGCCGCCAGGCCGGATCACGCGGTGCATTTCACTGAGTCCCGCATCCAGGTTTTCAAAATTCCTGACCCCAAAAGCGGCCATGGCACATGCAAAGCGGTCAGATTCGTAGCCGAGGTTTTCGCTGTCGCCCTGCTCCAGCCTGATCCTGTCCGTCAGGCCGCGCCTTGCCAGGCGCTCCCGGCCCTTTTGGAGCATTCCTTCGGATATGTCTGAGCCTACAAAACGGTACTGAGGATACATCTCAGCTCCCTGAATGGCAAGCGCCCCGGTTCCGGTGGCCACGTCCAGGATTTCCGAACCCTCCGGGGAATCCGGAATCAGGGAAAGTGCCTTTTTTCGCCAGATCCTGTCGATTCCCAGGGACAAAAGGCCGTTGAGGAAATCGTACACGGGGGAGATGCGGTCAAACATTTGCCTGACCTCATTTTTTTTGCTTTCCCCTTCCCGGGAGTAGGGCTTAATTTCCAATACTTTAGATTTTTGAATGCGCAAATATAGCCCGATTGAACGAGCCGGGGCAGCCCGTTATAATTTAAATAAAAATAAATATGTATTTGGTTATATAACAGCAACATATATCTTAATAAAATGTCATTCTTTTTTGTGCAATGGCCTCGTTTGGAGTATCTTTGCGTCCTTAAATCAGAAAACCAAAATCAGCTATGGCAGATATGGATAGAATTATCCCGGTAAACATTGAGCAGCAACTTCAGACAGCCTACATCGATTATTCGATGTCGGTGATTGTCTCCCGTGCCTTGCCCGATGTCAGGGATGGCCTTAAGCCTGTGCACAGGCGGGTCATGTACGGGATGCATGAGCTCGGAATGCGTTTTAACCGGCCCTATAAAAAATCCGCCAGGATCGTCGGTGAAGTGTTGGGAAAATACCATCCTCATGGCGACGTCAGCGTATACGATGCCATGGTCAGGATGGCTCAGAATTGGTCCA
>CAYXKO010000261.1:0-4260 GCA_964465435.1 uncultured Saprospiraceae bacterium
GTAAGAGTTCTCCCGACTCGGTCCAAAGCTTATGAACCGGCCCCGTAAAATCGACCTGAGTTATTCTTTCGTATTTGATATCCACCTCAAAACGCTCTGCCTGTGCCTTGAAATCCTCCATCATCTGGGGGCCATGAACTCCCTTGGGATAGCCCGGGTAATTTTCAACCTCCGTGGTGATCATCAACTGACCTCCAGGTTCGCTTCCGGTGAACAATATGGGCTTCATGTTGGCACGCGCCGTATAAATAGCCGCCGTGTATCCCGCAGGACCAGAACCAACTATGATCGTATGATGTATTTCCATGTCGATAGATTTGTGTGCAATGATAGGTCAATCTAAAAAATGAGACTTAAAAAAGTTTAAAAAGGCTTCCTGGCCCAGATCCATAGAAAATCTGAATGAGGCTGCCTGATACCAGGAAAGTCGTCTGGCCCTTAAGGTTTTTAGCGCCTCCAACCGATCGCCCGCCTCCCTGAACAGGGGTAAATCCCGATGGCTGTTGCGTTCATAGAGCTCTTGCTCAGCGACATCCAGAAAAACGGTATCAAAACCCGACATCAAAGCCATGTTGTCAAAAAAACAAGGAAGTCCTCCACCCGTACTGACGATGGCGGGTGGGCCCACGATCACCCGAAAGAGCACGTACCGCTCCAGCGCCCTGAATCCCGGCTCGCCCAGACTATTCCATATCTCCGGGATGGACATTCCGGTCAGCATTTCCACTTCCCGATCCGTGTCGATGGAGGGGCATCCTGTCTCCTTTGAGAGAAAGGATGCGAGGCTGCTCTTGCCGCTCCCGGGCATGCCAATCAGAAAAAGATGTCTTCGCATAAATCTATCCTATCAATAAGCGTTGTTACTAAAAGTTTTATTGCTTTATTTTGTGCCGTGAAAACTGCCTGGTTCTGTTTTGTTTGCGCCCTTGCCTTTTTGAGCTGCCTTCCCGGAAATAAGGAACAGCCATCCGAGGACCCAAGTTACCTCGACCCCTACCTGGATGCGATCCGGATATCCGCTACGGCTGATAATCCCGGCGACAGCTCCCACCAGGCAAAGATTCAATTATTGTCAGCAGAATACGATTTCGGAGAGATAAGGGAAGGCGACACGGTGGTCCATACCTTCCGATTTGTCAACGCCGGCAATGCACGGCTTCTGATCAACCGCGTACAGACCTCCTGCGGATGCACCCATTCAGACTGGCCCAGGGGCTTCATTCGACCCGGTGACACGGCGAGCCTTACGGTAAGCTTTGACTCCCATGACAAAAACGGCCTGCAGGAAAAGACGATCAGCATTTATGCAAACACCAATCCGGTCAAAACGACGGTCAGCCTGAAAGGCCAGGTATTGCCCAGGTGATCATAGGACCCAGTTGGATGGGAAAAGCTATCTTTGCCCCAACATTTAAAACCAATCTATCATGGAAGGAATCCTGGGACAATTATTTCCCTTTTTACTGATTTTTGTGATCATGTACTTCTTTTTTCTGAGACCTCAGATGAAGAAGCAAAAAGAACAAAACCAATTTCTGGCCAATATTTCCAAAGGCGATCAGGTTGCCACCGGCGCCGGAATGATCGGCCGCATCACCAAAATTGAAGACCAGGTGGTCGAGCTCCAAATCGACTCCAAATCCTTTGTCAAGGTTTTGAAATCCTCCATTTCAAAAGAGGCCACGGATTCCCTAAAGGGAACGAATTACATGGACTAGCAGTAACTGAGCATCCCAACATAAAATCAGGTCATTGGTGTTTGGAAAACAAAATTAAGGATATATTTGTCCTTAATAAAATTCTAAACCATGACCCTTTCACGACTTTACCTTGTTGGATTCCTATCCATTTTCCTTTTCTCAGCACGCGCCCAGGAAAAGCAGGAAGCAAGCCCTGTAACTACCGCAAACCAATCAAAACTAATTGGTTATCATTTTGGCTATGTCAATGTATTTTGCTCGGTAAAAAGCGGGGACCTGCGCTGGCACGACCGGTATGATCTTTATTCCATGGGCTTTCCCATGGGCATTACCCTGCGGACTCCCGGAAAACTCCTGGTTGATTTTGAGGCAGTGCCCTTCATTCAGCCTTTTTTGGCCTCAGACGAGCCTTTTCAGGTTCATTTGTTGTGGCATCCGGGCGTACTCCTCCCCCTTTCCAGGGGCTGGACACTGGGACTGCGGGCAGCTTTTGAAACCGGAGTGGGCCAGTTTGGATTCACCCCCCTGGTCAACAAGGCCTTCAAAATAAGTCAGTCCGCAGCATTGTTTGTGGAATTGGTGCTCCCTGCAAGGTTCGGACCCGCCAAGGACAATGGATATATCCAGCTGGCCGGCCTGCACGTAGGCGTGGGTTTCTAAACCCTGACCGGCCCGGACACTTGTGACCATGTCGAAACCGGGGCAATGGCCATTCCATTGTTTCCGGCGCGGATTTTGGCGCTATGGCCAAAGTGTTGATCCAAATTGCGCATCCTGAGTTTTTGTATGACTATCTTGCAGGCATTTCCATGAGTACGCAGGATCATAAAAAGAAGAAGAAGGAATTTCTTCCGCAACCGGTATATCCCGGCGGGCCCAAGGCAATGGGTCAGTTTATACATGAACATCTGAATTATCCCAAAGAAGCCCTGGAAAGGTCGATAGAAGGAACTGTGATCGTGAGAATTGAGATCGACTATCTGGGACGGGTCATTCATGCCAGGGCGATGAACCAGCTTGGCGCCGGATGTGAGCAGGAAGCGGAGCGGGTGAGTGCCCTGCTCAGGTTTGAGATCCCAAAAATTCACAAGTTAAAGGTGCGGTACTTTAAGAAGGTCAATGTCCGCTTTAAACTCCCGAAGGCAAAACCTGCAGAAACCCTGATTCAATACAGCTTCGCGGAAAAACCAAAAGAAACAGAGCAGTCAAGGGAAAACTCCTATCATTACAAGATACAAATCTGAGAAGCCAATCCTGATCGATTAATCCTCTATTCCTTAGTACAAAAAAAAGAGGTACATTTAATTCAAATTCAAAAAATGAGCACAATGATGGAAGAAAATTGCTGTCCCAGGTTTGACCCCAACCCCTGGCACGATCAGATACTGGAGTGGAAAAACAAAAACTTCATCCGTGCTCGCGTTTGGACCATTTTCTTTATGCCGGTCAATTTTGGGGGAACGATGAAAAAGCTGGATCAAAAAATGCGCGAAGCAGGTGCGATTTCGCCGGACAACCTTTGTCTTTCCTATCATCACTCCAGGTGGCAGATGGAAGTATTGCTTGCCACGGATAAGGAAGTCCCCGGACTGGAAAATGAAAAGATCTCGGGCAGATTCTATGCAAGGGTATATGAAGGAGATTTCAGGAAAACCGGAGCCTGGTGCGCCGACTACAGCGAAAACGCCTCAGCCAAGAATTTGAAAACAGGAAAGATGTATATGTGGTATACAACCTGTCCCAAGTGCGCCAAAAAGTATGGCAAGAACTATGTCGTCATCCTGGCAGAGGTCCTTTAGATAAAAAAGAACATAAATCACCCCAATCGCAGCCGAAAACCAGGTTGGAAATAAACTGTAAATCGCTTCCATGGATTATCTTTATCCGCAATTATTAAACAAATTTTAAAAACAAGCAAAATGAAAACCAGCGGATTATTCTCTCTCATGCTTTCAGCCGCATTCCTGATGGCATTTACCCTTCGGCCCGAATCTGCAGCAAACCAGCTTAGCCCGGAGTGTAAGTCCTATAAACTGGACTTTGACCTGACCAACCATACCGGTTACGACATAGAAAGCATTTTCATCTCTCCTTCCAACGAAGCAAGCTGGGGAGAGGACATCATGGGCAAAGACCTGCTGAAGGACGGAGAAACAGTGGAAATTGTCTTTGACGCCACTGAAACAGAAAAACACTGGGACATGTACGTCACCTGGGACGGATACGAAGCGGACGAAGACGTCTTCTGGACCGACCTGAATCTGAGCAAGATCAGCGAGATCACCCTCTACTACGAGGAGAAAACGGGAAAAACATGGGCGGTGACGAAATAGGCATTTTTTCCAGGCTTTCAGAGTCCACACTTTTTCAACTGGGAGGACTACCCTCCCGCCACTCCTGATTCAAAATTTTTTCGAATAGCTGTTGGATTGCCATTAAAAGATCAGATACTTCTGTAGAAATTTAAGGAAGATCAATTTTTAGACTTACCAATTAAAGCCTCTGAGCAATCGGAAACAAGAACTGTCGCCTCACACAATAAAAAAGGTCACTATAAAAT
>CAYXKO010000262.1:0-4252 GCA_964465435.1 uncultured Saprospiraceae bacterium
AGAAAGACGTGGGTCTACTGCATAAATCGGAATGCCTTTCAGTTTTGCCTGGACGGCAAAACCCTGTTTGACGGGATACGCGAGCTGCTGCCCGGACATAAGATGCACATCGGGCCGGAAGGAGTCGAGATCAAGCGATATTGGGAAGTTCACTATACACCTGATTTCGATCACACGGGCCGTTATTTTGAAGAAAAGCTCCGGGACCTGCTGGAAGACTCCATCCGTTTTCACCTGAGGTCCGACGTACCTGTCGGGGCATACGTCAGCGGCGGCATTGACTCCAGCACCATCGCCTCCATTGCAGCCGACCAAATGCCCGGCGAGTTTTTGGGATTCACCGGCAAGTTCTCCTTTAGCGAGGACTACGACGAAAGCCGCTACGCCAGGGCCCTGGCCGAACAAAAGAAATTCAAACTGTACGAGATCGACATCCGGGAACAGGATTTTGCCGACCACATCCAGAAGGTCATTTACCATCTGGATTTTCCGGTGGCCGGTCCCGGCTCCTTTCCCCAATACATGGTCTCCGGTCTTGCTGCCAAACACCGCAAGGTGGTGCTGGGCGGACAAGGGGGCGACGAGATCTTTGGCGGATACACGCGATACCTGATCGCCTATTTCGAACAATGCATCAAGGCCGCCATCGAAGGCACACACCGCGGTGGAAATTTTGTGGTCACCTACGCATCCATCATCCCCAATCTGGTGTCCCTGCGCAACTACAAGCCCATGCTCCGGGAATTCTGGAAGGAGGGACTCTTCGAGGAAATGGACAAGCGCTATTTCCGGCTCATCAACCGGGCTCCTCAGCTGGGCGACGCCATTCATTGGGAGCGCCTGGGCGACTACAATCCCTATCATACCTTCCGGACCATTTTTGACGGGGACAACGTAGGCAAGCAGTCCTATTTCGATCAGATGACCCACTTTGATTTCAAAACCCTCCTGCCGGCATTGTTGCAGGTGGAGGACCGCATGAGCATGGCCCATGGCCTGGAATCCCGGGTTCCCCTGCTGGATCACAGCATCGTCGAACTGGCTGCCACCATCCCTTCCAACATCAAGTTTGAAAACGGGGACATGAAGCATATCTTCAAGGAAGTGGTGCGCCCCTATCTGCCGGCTGCGATCCTGGAGCGAAAGGATAAAATGGGCTTCCCTACTCCGCTGGTCGAATGGTCCAGAAAGGGAGTGGTGCACGATTACATCCAGGATATTTTCGCGAGCAAGGAGGCTGCCCACAGGGAATATGTCGACAACAAAAAGGTCCTGGATAAAATCCAGAACGAAAGCAAGTTCGGACGAAACCTTTGGGGGTTCCTGTGCCTGGAACTCTGGCAGCGCGAATTTTTTGATAAACAATTGACAACAGAAATCATTTCTTAAACACTACATTCATTTCATACCAATAAAAGATCAGAGCTATCATGAGAAGAATCATCATTACCGGAGGAGCGGGTTTTATAGGCTCCCACCTTGCAGACAAACTCCTGGCCAAGGGCGACCAGGTCCTGGTCATCGACAATTTTCAGACAGGCAGAAGGGATAATCTCAAACCACACGCAAACCTTCGCATCGTAGAAGGGACTATTGCTGACGCAGCTCTGGTCAATCAATGTTTTGACGAATTCAAACCCGAGCTCGTGGTCCACGCTGCGGCTTCCTATAAGGATCCCAACAATTGGGTGGAAGATATCCAAACCAACATCCTGGGCACCGTAAACATCACGGAAGCCTGCAGGAAACACCAGGTAAAAAGGATCATCTACTTCCAAACCTCCCTGTGCTATGGCCTGAAGCCATTGGAACAGCCCATCACGCTGAAACATCCACTGTTTTCGGGCGATTACCCGGGAGGCAGCAGTTATGCGATCAGCAAGACCGCAGGCGAACAATACATCGAACTGAGCGGCATGGACTTCCTGTCCTTCAGATTGGCCAATGCCTACGGCCCGCGCAACATCAGCGGTCCCCTTCCCACCTTTTTTCACAGGCTGACTAACGGCAAACCTTGTTTTGTCATGGATACCCGCAGGGATTTTATTTACGTGGACGATCTGATCAACGTAGTCCTGAAGGCCCTGGACGGAAAAGGAGAAAGAGGATACTACCACATTGCGACAGGATCTGATTACTCGATCAAGGAATTGTTTGATGCGACCATCAAAGCCCTGGGCATTAAGCTGGACCAGGATGTGGAGGTAAGACCCCGCGGCGAAGATGACGTGTTTACCATCCTCATCGACCCGTCCAAAACTGAGGCTCATTTTGACTGGAAGGCCAACACTCCGTTGGAATACGGAGTTGACCAGGCCATTCGCTACTACAAGGAATTCGGCATCGAACAAACCTTCACCCACCTTAAGAAAATGGATTGATGGCCGGGTCCGTATTTGAAAATAAAAAAATTCTGGTTGCAGGAGGCGCAGGATTCGTTGGAAGCAATCTGGTACGGGCCCTGGCTGCTCAAAAACCGGCCATGATTTTTGTCGTGGACAACCTGCTGTCCTCTGAAAAGGAAAACATTGCCGGGGTTACACCCGTGAAGTGGATACAGGGATCCATCGCGGATGATGCCATACTCGGGGAGTTGTATCAGGAAGGCATGGATTACATTTTTCATCTGGCTACCTACCACGGCAATCAAAGTTCCATACACGATCCAATCGCTGACCACGACAACAATCTGATCACTTCGATCAAGCTCTTTGACAAGTTCAAGGATGACAAAAGGCTGCAGAAGATCGTGTACTCTGCAGCAGGATGCGCCGTGGCAGAAAAATCGGTGCTCACAGCCTCGGCCACCGTGGAAGAGGATATTGTTTCACTGAAAATGGACAGTCCGTACAGCATCTCCAAGATCGTCGGAGAGTTCTACGCGGTGTATTACCACAAGCAACACCATACACCCACGGTAAGAGCCAGGTTTCAAAATGTCTACGGCCCCGGCGAGGTGCTCGGTGCAGGCGCCTGGAGGGGCACCCCGGCCACAGTATGGAGAAATGTAACCCCGACCTTTATCTACAAATCGATCAAGGGCCTTCCGCTCCAGCTGGAAAACGCTGGCTCCGGGAGCAGGGATTTCATCTTTGTGGACGATATCGTACGGGGTCTCATGGCCTGTGCGGAGTTCGGGGAGCCCGGTGATGTCTACAACCTGGCCAGCGGACGCGAAACCACCATCCGGGAATGGGCCGAACTCATCATGCGACTGACAAATAGCCAGTCCTCACTGGAAATCCTGCCCAAAAGAGACTGGGACACCTCGATTAAAAGATTTGGAAGTACGGAAAAGTCCAGAGAGAAATTGCATTTCTCAGCGATCGCGGAACCGGAAGAAGGATTGCGCAAAACCATCGAATGGACCCGGTCAAATCTGGATTGGATCGAAAGTTGTATGCGAAAGCACAAGGAGCACATCGCGCTCCCGTTTTAATTTTCAATGCAGAAAAAATCCCAGAATGCCGGTGGCCACAATAGCCAGTCCGGTTATTAATCCTGCATTGTGCTCGATCCGGTGCATGTTGAATTTCTCCCAGCCCTGCCAGGCAATATTGATCCAGATGAACATACCGGCCAGGGTGATGACGGCATAAAGACCGGCTACCAGCAGCAAAGCCCACATACCTATTGCTCCCGCTGAAAAGAAGAAAACCTCGATCTCCAGACAGGGAGAAAGGATCATGAACATCATCAGGGAAAGTACGACCTGCTTCTTTCTGATCGGAGGCTCCACCAGATCTTCGTCCACGTGAAAATGATGATGCGTGTGATGCCTGTACATGAAGTAAAATCCGAACGCGATAAGGACCAGTGGGCCCAGCCAATGCAACACGTGCTCAAATCTCAGGTTTAGGCCATAGCCTAACAAACCAAGGATCAAACCCAGCAAAATGGAACTGCCAACGTGAGCAAGGCCGGTGATCAGAGTGATCCGGACCGTCTCTGACTTGGACCAGCGCGCGGCACGGGCCACCATCAAAAGCGGGATCCAGTGACTGGGAATGATGGCATGCATCAGACTTACGATGAGGGTGCCTGCGATGATTTGATACATGATGCAACAAAGATCGAATAATCCCGGTAAAAGATCCACAAGACCTTTGCGGGGCCGTTAAGAAAAACTTAAAAACGGATCCGTACGATTTCACATTAAAATAAAATTTAATTTGTAAATCTCTTATCCAGGACATCTCCACCGACGCCCGAAGAGATATTATGACAATAATCACCACTGCTGCTGATAAAG
>CAYXKO010000263.1:0-4232 GCA_964465435.1 uncultured Saprospiraceae bacterium
CATTCAGTGAGCAAATCAGTCACTGTGAGATAGTAATCAGATCCGAAAGGTATCAGTCTCTCGATCGTCCCCTTGTCTGTGTAGGTCTGGCCATCGCTCCATTGGTATTCAAAGAGCCGGTTGGGAAAACCGGTTTTGTTTTTATTTTTCACCAGCACTGTGACCAGGTCCTGTGACTGGCAGGCATAAGTCCTGTATCGCTCTACAGTCCAGTCAAAGGGAGATAGGGTAAAATCCTGCATCGTCATACAGCCAGCCGCATCGGTAATTTTGATTTTATGATCACCAGGAGGCAGTCTGCAGTTATCAAGGTTGTAAGATTTTGTAGTCGAGCAGAGCTTTTGATTTTTGGAATTGAACCATTCAAAGGTCAAGGGGTAGGGTCGGGGTGCGACCACAGCAGTCACCCATGTCGGCTGACTTTTGCACGAAGCCGGTATTTCCAGATCAATGGCAAAGCCATTGCAACTTGCGATTTCGGCAGTCAGGACATACGGACAGCCGGACTGATCCCTTACCTTGATCTCATACCGGTCTGCCGACAACTGGTCGAACGTTATGAGTTGAGCGGGAGCGGGGTTTTGATCGGACAGGATGCTCTGATAACCCGTGGTGATCCCGGTCAGTATTAAGTCGTAAGGGCCGCAGAATGGTGCGGTCTCTCGCAGTACGATCCTACCGGTCTGCGGATCATTCATGTCCTTGTTGACCACAGAGTGTATGACCAGGAGGGCATGGGCAGGGTATGAGCCGAGCAGGCACAGGACCATCAGAGTCAGAGAGGACCGGCAGAGGAGGGCGAGCGATTTCATAAGCAGGGTTTTATTCCATTCGGGTGTACCAGTGATTCATGCGCAGCAGCAGCGGCCAGATGTATTCGTCAGCCCATCTTTGCCGCTCGCGAGTGGGCGCCACGGGCCGGCGGGGGCGGCGCTGTTCGGGCTTGACATATACTTCCTGAGATACAAAAATATACATGTCTGTAGCTATGCTGCTGGCTCTAGCAGTATCGCCCTGGTTTAGAAAAGAGTCTGCCCGAGCTACCATATGGATGATCTCATCCTCTGTGATCTGTCTGAAGATCTCCTCAGGGACATTGATCCAGGTCCAGCGCATATAGGGTGGGTCGGTGAGCTGGGAGATGAATTTGGGGACTCCCAGTCTTCCAAGCCGTATCATCAGTTCTCTGCACTCTCCTCTTTTTTGGATGGAAATCATTTTAGGGGTATCTATTCTGCCGAACTCCATAAGGGTATCGATGAACCGGTCCACTACAGCCTGCTGCATACTGTCCGGCGAAAAGGCTCCGTATGCGCGACGGTCTCCCAGGATCTGACAGACCTTGTGGAGGTGGATCTGAGCGGTATTGACGCAGAAGACCGATCTGCAGCTCGTGTCGTAAGGATAAATGGAGGAGAATGACAATGTGTCGATAAATTGGATCAGCTCTGCATTGCTGAATGTATCAAAGCGCATCCCGTCGTCCTCCAGAGAACCTCGATACATATATATCTTGTTCTCCGGTTCCCATAAAGTGGTATCGGCGGCCACCAAATAATCTCGCTTTTCTTCAGCATTTAGAGAATCAAAGATCACTACCTCTATGACCGCGTCTGCTGAAAACAGTAAGTCTTCATTTGATTTGTATTGATGTAGTATTTCCAGAACCTTGGGATCAGCCCCTCCTTCATTCCCTTTTTGAATCAGGCTGTCCACCAGATTTGAATTCTTCTGAAGGATTTTTTTTCTTTCGAGTTCGCTTGAATCTATTGAAGGTTGAGAAATAGATTGATGAAGTGGTTGATTTTTGGTCTTTTGAATATAATCCAGTGTTCTACTGATATTCCAGGTTTTTGGATTCAATGAGTTGAATCTCGATACTTCCAGTTGTAATACAGAATCACCAGGTCCAGAAGGTTTCGTTTGAGATAGGGCATATAAAAATCTTATGTGCAGGTTTGAATCTGAAATGATGGTATTTTTATATTCCTGCCATACACTGATATTGTTTACAGGATAAGCTAGGTCTGGCTGTCTAAAACGAATCAGAAAATAATAAAACTCATTTGAATCCAAATTATTTATATAAGATTTTAATTTATTTATATCAAAATTAAGGATCATGTCAAGTCCGTTGTCAACATAGCCGTCTTTAATATGACCTTTAAATATTAATTGGGAATCCAATCCAATATATTTTATAGTCTGTTTATATCGAGAATAACAATTTTTAAATGAAGTGGAACCATTTGTTCCATGAGTAGTAATCACTATATTGGGATCTTTATGGTTTTCAATAAATGTATAGTTTGCTTCAATATAATCGATTAATATGCTGTCTTTAATGTTGAATAGTTGCAGCATTAGGTCTGTAGCTTTTTGCCACAATAGGTTTAGCTCACTTCGATTTGAATATGTTATAAAATCACCTTTTGATTTAAGGTTTTCAATAATTTGGATAATAGAATCTCTCTGAGTTCCTTGAGCACATGGTTCAAATGGTACATTGAGTATTATCAGCGTGAGTAATATTATTTTTTTCATAATTGGCTATTTCCAGTTTTTTCCTTGAAAGAGATTTAGTTTGTCATAACTCCAGTCCATTGCATCAAATTTTTTTAATTCAGAATCGTTTTGTTTAAGCTCGATTTCTTTTTGTTTGGCATGCAGTTCCTCATATTTCGTTCCCATACTATTTGGTTTAGAAGGGTCAAATTTATCATTGATGTCTGGGTTTAAAAACTGATCCACAAGGAATCCATTCTGTTTAGCTTCAAACGAGTTTCTTTCCCATTCATCAGGATATAGATCTCCATCAGTATCCAAAGTTGGGTCGATATATCCGGGTCCGTATTCAGTCCATATTCTTCGGTAAAATTCGTAGTGCCAGTTTTCATGGACCAGGACCTCATGAAAACAATGAATGCCATGACTCGATGTAAAATCGTTATCTCTGCTCGATCTGTCATAAATCTCGGTATATCCACTTAAGTCAGGATTAATGGAGGTAAGAGCCCACAATGAAGGGGAGGATGAATTGTAATGCAAGAATTTGGATGCAGGAGGCGCCTCAGTAAATTTTGACCAGTAATAAAACCAGTTGGGTTTAGCGGTCTGAGGATTTCCTGTGGTCGTATTGAGATCATCTTTTTGGTAGAAGACATGAGATCTGTAATCGCCCATCGCTCTCATAGGGATATGGATATAAGGTAGATATCCGAGAAATTTGACAATTGGGAAGGAGCTGACGGAAAGTGTTTTTGAGAGATTAATTTTCTGATAGTTACAATTTAAAGTCAGGGTACCATGTTTATTGCCATAGGAATAGTATTTCGTGGTTCTGGAATCAGGTATTTCCGTTGATTTAATTTTAAAATTTGTGCCTTCTTTGTGATGGCCTAAGCCCTGATCAGAAAGCGGCCATTGATTGTAATATTTCCATTGGAACTGATTGCACCCAATGGTTGCATGAGCCTTGTAGTTTATGTTTTCATCAATGGGGACCATGAATTTATTTGGATCAGGCGCGCCGGCTTTGGAAAATTCCTCAATCCACAGTCTTTTGACTTTGATTTTAACTTCGGGGCTTAACAGGCCGCAATGCTCCAGTCGAATGCTGAGTTCATATTCTTTTGAAATACCATCCTGGATGACCTGGGGGATGGGAGCCTCTTTTTGTGTGATATAAAATTGTAAGTCCGGTCCGGTTGCTTTAGTAAGAGTGGATGTAAACTGGTTGTTGGAAGTAGTAAAGTGAATGTTTACCTGAAGTTTTTTTATTTCCATTGGATCCAGGTCATCCATATGATAGACCGTCGGGCCTCCATCGATATAGTATGTAATGTATTCATCCATGGTCTCAGGCTGGCCAATTATACCTTGATCTCTTTTGTATATCCATTCACCATTAAACTGCACAGATGCCAGGTCCGGTTCTTCGATCACATAGACTTTAAAATACAGGATCTTGTCCGGAGTGCCGGCGCACTGGGATGGGCTGGTCCGCAGATACCGCTCACATCGGTACCAGAGGGTCCTGACGGGGATGACCGTGATCCTGCTTCGATCATCCGGCAGCAAGGTAAAGGATTGTCCTGGCTGATCGCGCCGATACCATTTGTAGCAATGGGCCGGAGAGGGTACAGGATCCAGGATCAGCTCCGCGCTGTTGCCCTTGCAGATCAGCCATCGCTGGTGCATCTGACCATCCAGGACCTTGTCGTCCAGACGGG
>CAYXKO010000264.1:0-4218 GCA_964465435.1 uncultured Saprospiraceae bacterium
GGCGTCGAGGTCGGTCCGCAGCATCAGGACCGGCCCTTAATCCGGGACCTCCCCCTGCCGGAATAAGTAAGTTGCAGGAACAACTGAAGAAACTGGGATCCGACCAGGTCGTCATCCAACCGGAGACCACGGGAGCCATATTGGAAATCCCTCAGTCGGCCTTATTTACGCCCGACCTGATCACCCTTACCCAAAAGGGCTCTGAACTCATCATACGCATCTGCCAGAACATACAGACTATCCCGGCAAAAAGCCTGGAAATCCTGTCAGTACAAAATGCCTCAATGAGCAAAAACGACAACGTGGAGCTGTTGTACGGAAGAGCCAAGACCATCGGAAAACTGATGAATATTTACGGAGTAAAATCCGATGAATTCAGTTTTGGAATAAAACCCGGAGGAAACTCAGAAAACATCCGCATCCGGATTGCCGTTAAGTAAATCAGATCCAAGCAGAATCAACTTGAAATATTTTCTCATCGGAATCATCGGAGTGCTGGGATGGACGCAATCCATCCATGCACAGCGTTGTGCCACGGGCAAGGCCGGCACGAGGCTGATCGCCGAGACCACCCGGATTTTGACCGCAAGGCAAACACCCATAGTGCCCGTGGTTTTTCACATCGTATACCGGGACCCGTCAGAAAATATCAGCGACCAGCGCATTTATGGCCAAATGGAGGTGCTCAACCGCATATTTGATGCATACGATCCCACCCAAAACGATCGCATTCCGGAAGTATTCAGAAAGCTGGGGGCCACGCCCGGCATTCGTTTTTGTCTGGCATCCAGAGCTCCTGACGGATCCTTCACCACGGGAATTCTGCGGGTACCTACCCAAAGGACGGACATAGGCTGCAGACAGGAATTTCAGAAAAGAGCCATCATGTCTGCCAATCTGGGAGGCAGCGAGATCTGGGATCCTTCAAAATACCTGAATGTTTTTGTCGGTGCACGAGATGGCTGCCCAAAGGCAGAAGCCATATTTCCATGGGATGCAAGCGGGACCACCGATGGCATCCTGATCGATCCCGATTATGTAGGCGTCAATCCGTTCAACCACCCTTTTCATCTGGGCTATACCCTGGTGCACGAAACGGGACATTACCTTGGCCTCCTGCACCCCCACAACAGTACCCAGACCGGAGCTTGTGATCAGGATGACGGCATTGCCGACACACCTCCTCAGGATCGCAATTATTATGGATGCCCCGTGCATCCGGAGCTTTCCTGCGGGCAGGAAGCCATGTTCATGAATTTTATGAACCTGGTAGATGACGACTGCATGCAGCTGTTTACCCGCGGTCAGGTGGACCAAATGCTCAGGACCCTGGCAGATGTTAGACCTGGATTGATGGCTTGTGGAAAAATAGCCCCGGAAACAAACAGGCTCTTGCTCGTCCAACCCTCTGTTTTGGAAGACCAGTGGATACTTTATCCTTTCAACGGCGGCATATGGTCCGGAAAAATGAGTTTGATCGACCTTCAGGGACGGATCCTTGTCACAGAATCTTTTTCAAAAGTGTCACAGGTGGTGTTTCCGCGCAATCCTCTTACCTTAGCGCCCGCCATATACCTCATCCGATATGAATCAGGCAATTACAAGTCCTCTGAAAAAGTCATCGCCTACTAAGACGAAACCCTGCTTTAACTGGCGATTGCTCGTTTTTTCCTTATTGATACCTGCCTGGTCGGGCTGCGGATCGACCAAATCAATTTCGAGCCAAAAAACCGAAGAAAAGATTCAGCCCCTGGTGAGCTTTCGCAAAACTCCCTGCTTTGGCAAGTGTCAGGTATATTCCATCACGGTGTATCGGGATGGATTGGCCATCCTCGAAGGCGTGGACAACATAGAAAAAACCGGGGTTTCATTTGGGCAGCTCTCTGTGCAGGAACTGGAAAAACTAAAAAAAGAACTTGCGTCCCTCCCGTGGAAGGAGTTTAAGGCTTCCTACTTCAGAAACATCCCCGATCTGCCGTCCACAGAGCTGCGATACTTCCACAGGGCAGACAGCATACAATTCATCCGATCCAATACCACCCTGCCCGATGGCCTGGAAGCTGTGCAGAAATCACTGGCTGAACTGACCGAAAAACTGGTTTGGACCAATGTGATGAAAAAGCATGAGGTCAACAGTCCCAACAACCTGTACTCAGAAATTCAGGTGGATATGGATTCCAGCCTTACCCCGGCCCAGTTGGAGGCCAGGTTTATGCCCTATGGCCTCAAGGTAAAGAACAGGATCTCCCAATACATGAACTTTTGGTTGTTCACCTACGACGAGGCCGCCATCAAACCATTTGAAATGCTGATCCTGATCCGCAGGTTGCCCGGAGTACGGCTGGCCATGTTCAACAAAAAACTGGATGCGCGGGAGAATTGATCCCTAAGCCCTTGTTTTATCTGACTCCGCAAGTATTTCCCTGTAATGCCTGAGGGTTGCCTCAGCGGTCTTTTCCACTGTAAAATGACCAACCCTCTTTTTTGCACCCAAGGACAGATGTGAGGCGAGTCCCGGATCATCCAGAACCCTGCTCAATCCTGCACTCAGCAATTCCACATCGCCCGGTGGTGCCAGCAATCCGGATACTCCGTCGATGACCATTTCCGGAATTCCTCCAGCTGTAGTAGTCACGATGGGCAGTCCACAGGCCATGGCATCCAAAACAGAAGTGCCCAATCCTTCGTCCAGACTGGTGAAAAGAAACGCATTTGCCTGTTTAAGCAGATCCGGAATGTCGCGACGAAACCCGGTGAGCAAGACCCTGTCCTGCAATTGCAATTCCGCAATGAGTCTCTCCATATTTTGTTTTTCTCCGTCGTCCCCGCCTACCCAAACAAAATAAAGCTTGGGGTAATCTTTTTTGAGGGTGACACTTGCCACCCGTGCAAAGGTCTGCGGGTCCTTGTGGGCAGCCAGGGCAGCCACATTGATCACCAGTATGGAATCATCGGGCAATCCAAGCTCTTTTCGAAAACTGCCCGTCGCTGGACCATCGTACTTGCTCAGGTCAATCCCACTGTATACGGTAAAAATTCTGGAATCTCCGGGCATGTACTCCCGCATGACGCCTGATATTGCATCCGAGACACACAGGATCCTGCGGATGCCCCTGTGGGCGTATTTGAAACGGGAGAAAAAGCCCTTGCCCGGTTTGAAGTCTACCCTCCTGCTGAGCACCATCGGAATCCTGCAGCCCAGGAGCCGGCTGATCACGCCAAAGGTATGGGCATGGGAATCGTGCAGGTGCATGATTTCCACCCCCTTGTCCCTACAAAATTCCTTGATCTGCGCAGCCACGAACGGACTGAAGGAATTCTTCTTCACATAGGTAAAATGCAGGAGCCCATTTTTCTCACACCATTCCGCCATGGCAGATCCACGGACACAAGCGATCCACTGAATAGCACCTGGATCCAGCCTTTGGATGCCCTGATACAAGTAGGCGATTTGTTGCTCGCCACCCCGCCAGCTGCGGGCGGAAGATAAATGAAGGATCCTCAAAGCAACACTTTTAATGACTTATTATACGGGTTTGAAGGCCAAAGATACTCCGCGAAATCCGATGCAGTGGATTTTGCAAATCCGGTGAATGTGGATTTATATCCCTTTCGTTGAAAGCAAGGAAACAATGTTCAACTTTTCCGCAACAACCTGCTCCGCATCTTGCTGAAAAATTCCGGAGTCACTCCAATGTAGGATGCGATCTGCTTTTGGGCCAGGGTGTTTACGAGCTGAGGGTACTTTTCACAAAATCGCTCGTATCGCTCCTCGGCCGTCAGGCTCATATTTTCGAGCAACCTTTGCTGGTGGTGTACCAGACTTTTCTCCAGGATGATCCTGAAAAACCGTTCAAATTTGGGCACCTGTTTGTAGAGTTCCTCCTGATTTTCCTTGGAGAGGCCAAACACCTCGGATGCTTCCGTGGCTTCTATATTGAGGACGCCCGGTTTACCGGAAATGAGACCGTACAGGTCGCCGATCCAGTAATCCATCGGAGCAAAGCTGAGCACGTGCTCAAATCCGTTGCCATCCACGTGATATCCCCTCAGGCAGCCCTTGGTAACAAACCAACTGTGGTTGCAATAATCTCCCACTCTTTGCAGCATTTCGCGGTTGCGCAGTTTCTTATACTCCAGCATGCCGCAAAAAACATCGCTTTCCTCCCGGCTCAGGCTGATGTGCCGGGAAACATTTTTCAGGATCATGTGATAGGG
>CAYXKO010000265.1:0-4214 GCA_964465435.1 uncultured Saprospiraceae bacterium
GATGGTTGCGGCATCAGGTTTTAAGCAGCAAAAGAACCTGGAACGGTTGTAAATAAAATCAGGAACGGTTGGAATTAAACCTGCCTGCAAAAACAAGGTTGTCAAATCGTCCGCCGAAAGGTCTGAAATAGACGAAAATGAAATAATCGTTTTCCGTTTCAAACCAGTCCCCTTCATAGAGGCTGGTATTGATCCCTCCGTCTTCATCCATGGTGGCGTACATGTAGTCAAAGACGGAATTCTTGATGTAAAATTTTCCCTTGTAGGTCTTGTCTGCCTGATCGTAGTCCAGGCGAAATTCTTCCTTGAATTGCCAGTCTGATATGGCTCCGTACACGTATACGGGCTGATCGGATTCCACATTGGTCCTGAGTTGGGGGTGGCACCATACGTATTCGCTCAGGTAGTCTCCCTCGCTGCCAAACTGATCTTCAAATCCAATGTAGAACCGTCCGTTGAAATCAAATTCCAGCGAGTAAGTTTTATTGGCCCTGGATTCTTCGGGTTTGAAATAGCAGTGAAATTCGTTGTTGATCTGATCCCAGTATGAAACACCGAGCGTGCGGTGCTGGATGGACCTGACGTCCTTGCGCCGATACTCCCGCATGGCAGGGAAAAGGATGCCATCCTGTTGGGTGTAATTCAGCTGGTTTCCGTTGAAGAAAAAAGGATCGCCCAGCACATTTTTTTTATTCGGATTGCCATTTTGCCAAACCTCCACGCGTATTTCCCGGGAAGGATTGACGATGACCGTGCGGTTGGTGCCGGTGACGGTCAGGCTAATGGATTGGTGGGTTCTGGACTTTTCGGGTTCCACCGGTATCTGAAATTTGGGATTCACCCGGAAGGAATTATCCGTGACATAAACACGCCTAGTCAGGTAGATCTCTCCGGAATTGTCATATACCACCAGAAGGAAATTGCCGGTGACCCGGAACGAATAATCCTTGCCGGGCAGGGTGGCCTTGTAGTGCACATAGGGTACATAGGTTTGGGATGAAGCGCGAAAATTTCTGATCTCGCTTTCGTTGAAACCATTCATGTATTCCATCAACTGGAGGTTGGATGGGGTCCAGTTACGGTCGTAATAACAATATCCGTAGAACAGATTTCTGGGAGAGCCTTCCATCATATCAAAATGCAGGTCCAGTTTGTACTCCCGTCCCAGGTAAAGGATAGGCTGTGCCACGGGATCCTGATTCTCACGAAAGTGGACGGTCCGCACCAGGGGACTGTAGATCGAATCGACCGGAGGGATGGCGGTATAATCGGGCTGTGCCGAAAGCCGGCCTAAGACCAGGCATGTCAAAATCAGTAAAGCGGCAATCGTTTTGTACATGATCGGGGTACAAATATTGGATAATTTAACGAAATCCGGGGTAAAACGTTGCATGCCGGGGGATTATTGGAATGGAGCAGACCTGTGGGTAGTTCCGGCAGGCTGAAAAGGGCGGATCAATCCTGGTTGGCCAGTTGGCCGCAGGCGGCGTCGATGTCTTTGCCCCGGCTCCTGCGCACCGTGATCATGACGCCGTGGCGTCTGACGGTTCTGGCAAAATGGTCCAGTCTGTCTTCAGAAGACTTTGCGTAGTCCATGCCCGGGACCGGATTGTATTCGATGACGTTGACCATCACCGGAAAATGGCTGCTCAGCTTTACCAGATTTTTGGCATCCTGATCCGTGTCGTTGTAATGTTCGAATGCTATGTATTCATAGCTTACCTTATTGCCCGTCTTGCGGTGGTAATATCGGAGTGCATCGACCAGAGAGGCCAGGTTGTTGGACTCGTTGATCGGCATCATTTCCTTTCTTTTCTCGTCATTGGCGGCGTGCAGGGAAAGTGCCAGGTTTACACCGAGATCCTCATCAGCCAGCTTGCGGATCATTTTGGCAATGCCGGCAGTGGATATGGTGATCCTGCGCGGTGAGAAGTTTTGGGATTCGCTGATCTTCCTGATGGCCTGGACTACATTTTTGTAGTTGAGCAGGGGTTCTCCCATGCCCATAAAGACAATGTTGGTGAGTTCGTGTTTGTAAACCTCCCTGCAGGTTTTGTTTACCTCCATGTACTGGTCAAAGATCTCGGAGGAGCTTAACTGGCGGAGGAGTCCCATCCTGCCCGTGGCGCAGAAGCTGCAGGTGAGGCTGCAGCCGGCCTGTGACGAAACACAAACGGTGTACCGGTCCTCGTCCAGCACCGGTATCAGGACCGATTCGATTTTTAATCCATCGTGCAGTTCAAACCGGAACTTGATCGTGCCATCCGCACTTTTCTGCGACTTGTCGAGCCTGATGGCCGGAATAAAATATTCTTCCGTCAGGATGGCCCTCTGAGATTTGCTGAGGTTCGACATTTTTTCAAAATCCCGGATCCCTTTCACCCAGAGCCAATCCATCAACTGAGCAATGCGGTATTTTTCAAATCCCAACTGCAGCAACTGGTCCCTGAGCACTTCAGGGTCTATGGCGAGGATATCTTTTTTATGCGAACCGGACAATGGGCTGTATTTAATACCAGCTATAAGGATTGAATGGAGAAATGGTTCAGTATGAAGTATGTTAATGATTTTTCACCTGATCGTAAGGGCTGCCATCCTCTAAAGGGCCCGGATTCCCGGCTCCCGGTTGGAATTGCCAGTTCCGGGATTCCCTGAATGGCCCAGAAAGGCCTCCGGCACGCGATCCCAGCCATCCCACCCCCCGTCCGGATCAAAGCTGCTGTTGTGCCAGATCAGGTGAGCCTGGCCTCCGTATTGCCTGCAAACTTCCAGCAGGCTCCCGATTTCCCGGCATGCCGACTCGGGGCTGAGCTTCAGGTAGTCCTTCAGGGTTCGGTCCATGGCCATAAAGGGATGTACCTTCAGGCCGGTGGTAGTTTCCGCGTCGAGGTCGTACCAGAAGAAGGGCCGGCAGGTTCCTGCTCTAAATCCCAGGTCCTCGGCAAATCCCAGGCTGTAGTCCTCCGATATTCCCGAGCGGATCAACTGACGGTAACTTCCGGGAATGCTTAGCCTAAGGAAGTGAAATCTGCTTTTGTTGATCTTTTTTCCGGTGGCCAGTTGCAGCGACTTTACTTCGCGATCCAAAGCGTCCGGGTCCTGAAAAGAGGAGTAGGAAGGGTGAATGCCGATCTCCTGCCCGGCCAGCGCGCCGGATAAAAGATCGAGAAATGCGCGGCCTCCAATGGGATGATTTCGGTCATAGCGGCTATTTCCCCCGGCGAGGATGAAAAATTTGAGCTCCGCTCTGCCCTTGGTCATTTGGATGATCCGGGCATAATGGTCATAGGGATCCTGCATCAGTCCCAGCAGAACCGAAATTCTGGTTTTTACGGCATGGAGTCTGGCTGAAAACAGGTCCTTTATCAGTCCGGCCGCAGACCTGTACCACGGCTTGTGCTTGTATTTCCAGGCAAAGTCGATGTCTATCCCCAGTGTTACGGGTGATTTGCTGTTTATGCGCGTGGGATATACGTTCAAATCCTGCTGCAGCCTTTCTTCCAAAATCGACAGCCAAAGATCGCAGACCGGAATGCGATGAACTCCCGCCCTGCCGGCAGCCGAGGCCGACAATGGAAATCTTCCGTGGCGGTCCGTATTCAGGTAGCCGTATTCTTCCATCCGGGATAGCATCCAGAAAATAGCGCCCGGGAGATCAAAACCCAATCCCTGGCCTTCGAACGGGAACAGGACCGGATGACCCGCCCCCGATCTTGAAAATTCCGTGGTGGAAATCCTGGTACCTTCCTTCATGATTCCGGAAGAGGGTATGTATATGCCCTTGACCCCTTCAGGTGGTTTGATCCCGTACCAAATGGCCGGTTCTTCCGTGGGGCTCAGGCTGAGGTCCAAAATCAGGTCCCGGTAGCTGGATTGAATAAAATCTACCAGGTAGCGGAACCTGGGCGTGATACAATCTGTTATCAGAGGAACTCTTTGCACAGCGGAAAGGTAAAAATTTGTACCAGTTTTTACCAAAGAGTATATATTTAAGCTTCAAATGGATCAGGGACGACCTTATTTCCTAATGGCTCTTTTGCTTTTTATCCTGGGGGATATGAAAGCGCAAACCCCTTTTACCGTGCGCAAAGGCATCATCTACAAGTCAGAGCGCTTCATGGACCTGGCCATCCATACCAATGGATTTTTTGTGGGATACAACAAGGGCCGAATTAAAACTTACTACCGGACGGACTATATGCATTTGGATTTCG
>CAYXKO010000266.1:0-4195 GCA_964465435.1 uncultured Saprospiraceae bacterium
TCGCTTCCTCAACCCCTAGGCCACGGGCTCTTAATTCATCGATAAATTCCAAAAGAATAATTCCGTTTCGTACTACAATTCCAGCCAATGCGAAAATCCCTACACCCGTCATTACCACACTCAAGGTCATTTTGAAAAATCCAAAGCCCAAGGCAATGCCCATCAGGGAAAATAATACGGTTGAGAAAATGATTAAGGGCTTTACAACTGAGTTGAACTGTGCGACGAGGATCAAAAGCATCAATGCCAGAGCAGCTCCAAACGCAACGGAAAGGAATCCCATAGTTTCCTGCTGTTGCTCCAATTCTCCGGTGAAATCAACAGAATAACCTTCCGGCAATGTAATTCCATTTGTAACCTGCTGAATTTGTGAGATAATAGCATTGGGGTTGTATCCGGGGCTCACATCAGAAGAAAGTGTGACTAGCCTTTTCTGATTCTTGCGGTTTATGCTGCTGATGGCATTGGAGTAACGAATGGATGCCAGTGCACTGATAGGTACCTGCCTGAATTGCTGCAAGGACATATCCATGTATGAAATATTCAGGTTCATAAGCATTTCAAGCTTATCTCTGTCCTCCACCCGAAGTCTTAACTGGATGGGAGCGTCATCGTTCTTATCTCTGAATTTTGAAACTTCCTTTCCGAACAGCGCTGTCCTGATTTCAGACGCAACCTGGGCCAGGCTTATGCCATTTCTCTGTGCTTTCTCCTCATCAATGTCAACGATAATCTCAGGCTTGCTTATTTGGAAATCAGAACTTAGATTATCTATTCCTTTTATTCCTGCAGCCCTGACGGCTTCATTGATCTGATTGGAAAGCTTAACCAAAACTTCGAAATCGTCCCCGCTGATTTCCATATTAATGGGCTTTCCAACCGGAGGGCCATTCCTTTCTTTTTCCACTCTGATCTCAGCTCCAGGTATGCCTTCTGCAAATTCGTCCTTAAGCAACTGAAGGATCTCAACGGTGGATTTTCCGCCTCGCTCGGCAAATCTAACAAAGGCGACTGACACCTTACTTTTGTGAGGTGTTGCCACTCTGTCCGGATTGTCAGGGTCACCTGCGCCAAGACCTACGTTTGAAATTACCGATGTAACTATCGGATTGTTTCTTCCTATTACTTTATAGACACGGTCTTCAATCACCCTTGTGACGCTGTCAGTGACTGAGGCATCAGTACCCATAGGCATTTTACAGTATACAAAGGCAAAATTGGGTTCCCCGTCCGGAAAGGTCTCCACCGAAGGATTGGATGCAAAAAAGTAAGCCCAGCTTAAGACCAACAGCAGGAATACAGAGACAATGACAAGGTATGGTCGTAATCCTTTAACAAAGGCCGATAGGATAAATTTGTATCCGGAGATTACCTTTGGCCAGATTTTTTCCTGGAAAATACGTACCGCATCCTCTATGACAAAATGATAGAGGATAATTAAAATGATCGATGCAATCGCAAGATTTCCCAAACCACGTCCCAGCCAGGCATACCCCAAAATGGCAAGGAAGACAAATACCAAAAATGTCAAACTGTAATCCTTAAGGCTCTTTTGATTCAAGGTTTCCTCGCGCTTCATGAAAGATACTGCAAAAACAGGGTTCATGACAAATGCGACAAACAAGGATGCGCCCAGCGTTATAATCAAGGTGACCGGGAGATTACTCATGAACTTACCTATGATCCCCGGCCAGAAAAGCAAGGGAACGAAAGGCATGAGGGTAGTAAGTGTGCCTGCCAGCACAGGCCAGAATACTTCGCCTGCTGCTGCGTTCGCCGCACGGACTATGGAGATATCGGAATACTTATTGTAAATTCTGTAAGTGTTCTCAATAACTACAATTGCGTCATCTACAATAATACCCAGAGCAAGAAGGAGGGAAAAAAGAACGATCACATTCATCGACATGCCCAATACCGGCATGAACAGAAATGCAACCAGGGTGGATAATGGGACAGCCAATCCAACAAAAAAGGCATTGGTGAATCCCATGAAGAACATGAGGATGACAACGACAAAAATGAAACCTAAAATAACCGTGTTTAATAAGTCATCCAATTGGACCCTCGTGTTTTCCGAGGTGTCTCCGGTCACTTTTATGGAGACGCCTTCCGGGAAAATGCCATTTTCATATTCTTTAATGATCTCGTATATCTTATCAGAGGCGTTGATCAGGTTTTCACCAGACCTTTTGATGACATTCAAGGTTACGACTGATTTATTGTCCAGTCGGGCAAAATCCTGTTTCTCCTGGAAAGAATCCTTTATCTCTGCAAGGTCTTTCAAATAAACCTCGGTTCCTGTAAAGGAACGGACCACAATATTGCCAATTTCAAGGGGATTCGAAAACTCCCCTGTGACCCTTACGTTTCTTCTCAACTCTTTAACCCTAAGCTCGCCACCTGAAATGTTCAGGTTTTGTCTTTGGAGTGCAGCCTCGATATCGCCAAATGTTATGCCGGAAGCATTTAACCGGGAAAGGTCGACGTTAATTTGTATTTCCCTTTCGACACCTCCTATGATATCCACTCTCGTGATTTCCTTGAGCGTTTCTATTCTGTCTTTTAACTGTTCTGCAAATCCTTTTATTCTGTCCAAGGGGAAATCACCCGCGATATTAATGTTCATGACAGGAATTTCACTGAAGTCAAATTCCTGCACTTGTGGATCACTTTTCAGGTCATTGGGCAGATCTTTCTTGGCTTTGTCAACCGCATCTGACACTCTTTGCTTACAAACTTTGGGATCCAGGCTTGTGTTGAATTCAGCAGTGATAAGGGAAACATCCGAAATGGAATTGCTGCTGACCTTGGTGATTCCATTGATGGATTTTAGCTGTTTTTCTATTGGTTTTGTGATCAGATTCTCAATATCCTGAGGGCTGGCGCCCGGATAGATGGTGGAAATCGAAACAGTAGGAATGACAATGTCAGGAAAAAGCTCTTTGGGAGTGCGATTGTATGCTACAAGCCCTGCAATCGTGATCAGGATGGTGAATACATAAATACTGGTAGAATTCTTTATGCACCATTGGGTAACTCCCAGGTTTTTAATGCGATCGAGTTCCATAAAATTTTCAGATAGAGGCTTAATAGATTCTAAAAGGGTTCTGTTACTGGATTTTGATCTTCTGTCCGTCCACAATATCACTGTAACCGCTTGAGATCACTAAATCTCCATCGGATAAGCCCGATTCGACAACCGTATTTCCGGCATAACTAATCCCTTGTTTGATCACTTTCTTTTTTGCAACATAACCCGATGAATCGGCTTCTGCCACAAGCACATAATCCTCGTTATCAATGCTGGTCTGGATCAGGTTTGTAGGGACAACTACCGCATTTTTGCGGATGGCGTTGTTGATTTTCATTTTTACCAGCTGATTGGCCCGAAAATCACTTGAACCGCCAGGCAGCTTTGATTCGACTGTAATGGTCCTTGTAGTCAGATTAACCGTTTGGCCCGAATAGGAAATGTTAGACTTGACGACCTTGTCCAGGTCCGGAAAATATAATTCAACCGGGTCTCCCTTTTTTATTTTGCCGGCATAAAGATCGCTTACTTTGGCCTTAACAGAGAGCGATTTGTTATTGACCACTCTGATCCCGGCAAATCCCGGACTGGCCATTTCTCCAATTTTTAGTTTGATTTCATCGACCACGCCATCCACAGGTGATTTTATTGTGGTCAGGGCAAGCTGGGTCTGCAGGCTTTTCAGCCTTTCTTCCAGTTGCTCTTTTTGGTTCTTTGCCTGAAGGAATTGTGCCTCCGTGCCTATTTTCTTATCCCAAAGGCTTTTTTGTTTTTCATACAAGGTTTCGGCTAAATTCAAGCCGGTTTTCACCTCTTCTATGCCTTGTCTTATCGTGCTACCGTCCAGATTTGCCAAAACCTGACCTTTTCTTACCGGATCGCCAATATTTACCAAAATGGAAGTAACCACTCCGGGCATTTGTGGGGAAGCCAAGACGTTGTATTCAGCATCCACCATTCCCTGGATGTCCAGATATTCTTTGAAATCAGTCTTCTTAAGGGTATCGACCACCACCAGCTTGGCCTTGGCCGGAGCGATTTCCTTTTCATTTGATCCCAACTGGGATTCAAGTTCCAGAATACGCTCGTTGTATTCTTGAATTTTCTTTTTTAGACTTTCTATTTCTGCAGCGGGATCCTGAGGTTTATTGGGGCCACATG
>CAYXKO010000267.1:0-4182 GCA_964465435.1 uncultured Saprospiraceae bacterium
CCCAGTTTTTGGTGCTTGTCAATCCATTGGTGAAACGGTCAAAACTGGCTCCGCGGTCCTGGGTTTGAGCGAGACCACCGTTTTGGGTGAGCGTCCAGAATATGTCCGGGTTGGTGGGGTGAAAGGCCGGTAAAAATCCATCTCCTCCGTATATGCGTTCCCAGTTTTCCAGTATTTCCGCATTTCCACCGGAAGTGCCGTTGTCCTGGGCGCCTCCGTAATACCAGTCCGGTCGGTGCGGATTATAGGCAACCCGGTAAAACTGGGTGGTGGGTATGTTTTCTATGTCAGACCAGCGGTTTTCCGCATCGTGATAACGGTAAAGGCCGCCATCCGTGCCCAAAATGAAATCTCCGTTGGCGAGCCATTCCAGCTCGTGTTTGTCCGCGTGTACCTCATAGGTCCACCAGGGTGGGGTGGCCAGGTACCAGCTTTGTCCGCCGTCCTTGCTGCGGTACATGTCCACGCCCATGATAAGCAGGTCATCCGGATCCCGGGGATTGACGCCCATTCTGCCAAAATACCATCCGAATCCTCCCAGGGCCGAGCATGGGATCTGTGAGTTGTCAAAAAGCACATCGACCTTGCTCCAGGAGCTACCGGAATTGTCTGATCGGTATAGCAGGCTGAACTGATGTCCACCCTGGCAGAAGCCCGTGTCAGACCGCACGATCCGGGCATACACGCGTTCCGGATCGGCCTCTGATACGCCGAGCGCTATCCTGCCAAATTCGAGGTTGTCGATGCCATTGTGGATCTTTTGCCAGGTCGATCCCTGGTCTGTGCTTCGGTATATCCCGCTACCTGCGCCCTGCACCCGGCTCACACTGTCGTTTCTGACCCTGTGCCAGGCTGCGGCGTAGATCGTGCGGTGGTCACCGGGCTTGAAAGCGATGTCGGTGATCCCGGTGGACTGATCGACAAAAAGTACCCGGTTCCAGCTTTTTCCGGCGTCCTCGCTTTTATAAACCCCGCGACTGTCGTTGCGCGTAAACGGGTTGCCCATGGCAGCGGCATAGATGATTTTTGGATCCTGCGGGTCGACCAGTATCTCGTTGATGATCCTGGTCTCTGCGAGTCCCGAGTATTCCCAGGTACGGCCACCGTTGACGGATTTGAAAATCCCGTTTCCGGTGAAAACGTTGCCTGGAATATCCGGATCGCCGGTGCCCACGTAAACTGTTTCCGGATCTGAGGGGTCCAGACTGATGGCGCCTATGGCCAGGTTGGCCTCGCTGTCAAACAGGGGCTTCCAGGAAGCTCCTCCATCCGTGGTTTTGAAAATACCGCCATTGGAAAAACCGGCGTATAAAATGTTTTCGTTTTTGGGATGTATGGCCAGTGCGGACACGCGCGCTCCGATGTTGGCGGGTCCCTGCAGGGTCCACAGCCCTTCAAATCCCGGAGTGCGTCCATTCATCATGCCTCTGACCCGGGCGATCAGCCTTTGCTTGTTTTGTACAAAGGTTTCGTTGCCCGGTCCGAATCGGTCCAGCAGGTAGAGCTCGGATGGCTTCAAGGGCACGTCTCCCGGCCGGCCGGATTCAGTTTGACAGGAAATAAAAAGACCCATCAGGGTCGATAGTAGCAATAAGCGAAAAGGGATCATTTCTGAAAGCATAGACTCTGTAAACGTCCGGAGGCCGGCAATCGTTGCCAGCCCGAAAAAAAATCATGGACCCGGGATCAGGCAAATCTCTGTTCCATCCTTTGCTGACGCTTCCTGCGGGAGGCTGCGGACCGGTAAAAGCTGTATCCCAGCAGCAAGCCGATGGGGAGCAGGAAGTTTAAGTATTTGTACATGCTGCGGGTCGCGTCATCCAGCTCCTTGATGGGCCTGGTGGCTACTGCTTTGGTGCGCAGTTCGATCAGTCCTGTATCGTCGCTGAGCCAGTCGATGCCGTTGACCAGGAGAGAGACATTGTCCTCATTGACCTGTTGGTTTCGGCCCCTGCCCACGGGAAAATCTCCGTCGCCGTAGACGATGATTCGTCCCTGGCCGGTTTCTTCCACCAGACCGCCCATGCAAATGCCTGATTCGGGAAAGTCGGCCTGGGTCCATTGCCTGTTGATGTCGATCATCAAAGGCACTTTCTCCACAGCGGACTTGTCGCTGCTCAGGACCAGCGGGGTAAATGTGCCGGCACCCTGGTAGCGGACCGGACTTGCAAATTGAAGGATGACCCTCTCCAGGCCTTTGGTGACGGCATGGGAAGGAAAATTCTGAACCAGCGGCAGATAGGGCAGTTGGACCGGAGTGGCAAAGGAGAAAAAACCGGCTTGTTGCTGCACCTGCACGGAGCCGCAGGCGGCATCGCGCACCAGTGCGCTGTCAATGATGATCCCCCGGGTATTCAGCCAGGCTTCCAGGCCGGTGCCCGCCGCCATGGCCAGGCCCTGCTGCAGGTCCGCCTGTACGCTGTTGGCCGCCACCAGAAGATTGCCTCCGCCTTTCAGGTATTCTTCCACCATCAGGATGTGATCGGCGGGTATGCTGTCCTGAGGACGCACCCAGGCGATCGTGCGGTATTTTTTCAAGTCCGTGGAATCCGTGAGATAAACAGACTCGACATCGTAGAGGATATCCAGTGATTGGAATACCTGCGTCATTTCCTGCAGGGAAGCCTCTCCATGGCCCTGAATAAATCCGATGCTGGGTTTGTTGAGGACGGTCAGTTTTTTGATCCCGGTGGTCATGGCGTATTCCATGGCCGTTCCAGGCTGGATGATCGGGATGACGTCCTTCTTATCCTTGTACTGGATGGTCAGGCCCAGGAAAGCCTTCAGCTGTTTGGCCTGGTCCTTTTCCCTGACATTGATCATGACCGGCTGAATACCCTCTTTCATGGCCTCCTCTTCCTTCTTGGGGTCGGAGTTTGGGGAAATGAACTCGTATTCCACCTTGCCATGCGAGATGTTTTTGAACTCGCTCAGGAGATCGCTCAGGGCATCTGAGGTCTTTGCGACATCCACCGGCAGGTCATCGGAAAAATAAGCCTTGACCGTGACCTTGTCCTCCAGGTTTGAAAGGATGTCCCGTGTGGCTTTGCTGAGCGTAAACTCCTTGTTTTGCGTCAGGTCTATGCGAAAGGAAAGCCATCTGGAAACGTAGTTGATGGCGATAAACAACAGAACTGCGATGAAAATTTTACTGGTCGTGTGTTTCATGTTCTTGTGTTTATTTTTTTCGGGTGATCAGCCATTCCGCAGCCATCAGGCCAAGAACGGTGAGCGATGCGAAATACAGAATATCCTTGACGTCGATGACGCCTCGGGAAATGGATTCCACGTGTTCGTTGACGGAGAGATTGAGGAACAGATTGCCCAGAAATCCCCGCATACTGGAGCTGAGTACATCAAAAATAAAATGGAAGAAAATTCCGATGAACAGGGCCAGCAGAAAGGCCACGATCTGGTTGTTGGTCAGACTGCTCGCAAACAAACCGATGGCGATGTAACCGGCACTCATCAGGATCAGACCCAGATATCCGCACCAGGTGGCTCCATGATCCACGTTGCCCAGCTGACTGACGGATATGTAGTATACGAGTGTAAATACCAGGGTGATCAACACCAGCATCAAACAGGCCAGGAATTTTCCCAACACCAGCTGGCGTGCACTTACCGCCTTGGTCAGCAGCAGTTCGATCGTGCCCGTTTTATTTTCCTCGGCGATCATTTTCATGGTCAGCGCAGGGATGAAGAAAAACAAGGTCCATTTGGCGATGGAAAAGAATACCTGGAGGTCGGCTTCCTTTCTGAGAAAAATATCTCCTCCGTATATCCAGGTGAAAAATCCGCTGAAACCCAAAAACGCAATGATGAGGATATAGGCGGTCAGCGAATCAAAAAAAGAGCCGAGCTCTTTGAAGGCAATGATCTTTACAGGTGATTTCATATTTGATCTCATTTGATGGTGAGGTCTCTGAATATGTCTTCCAGTTTGGTCTCCAGGGGTGTCATTTCCAGTAATTCCCACCCCCTGTTGACGCAAAGTCTGAAAACGGCTCTGTTCAGGGGTTCCTCGGAGTTGGATTGCAATTCAAATTTCTGGCTGCCCTTGTTGATCAGGTCGACGGAAACCACGCCCGGTATTTCTCTCAGGACATTAAACACTTCGTCCTGGCCGGCGCCCTCAATGCGGAGCTGGATGATCTGTCTCGATTCGGATTGCTTCCGGAG
>CAYXKO010000268.1:0-4174 GCA_964465435.1 uncultured Saprospiraceae bacterium
GATGAACTCTCTGCTGGTGCAGGCAGGGCCGCAGTATCCTCTGAGTGCATGTTTGCCGGACTTTCAGTAGGCGCGACAACCGACTTTTCGCCGGGCTTTTCCTTCTTGCGGTCCGGCCACAGGACCAGGAGCAGGAAGATCAGCCAAAGGGCTGCTAGCAGATAGTACAACCAGCGGAGGTCTGCACTTTTCCTGGGGCTGAGGGGCTTAATGGGCACCGGAGGGGGGTCGGTCCGCTCGTATTGCAGTTTGACCGGGCTGATGGGCAGGGGGCCCAATCCGGTAAATCGCTCATGGGCATTGAATCCCGATGGCTCAAAGACCTGCTCAGCATCTGTGCGGCTGATCCGGCCATAGGGTTCAAATTCGACCCATCCCTGTTTCTTCAGGCTATCGTTGAGGTAGCGGCACAAGGCACCCAGCTGCTCTTCCATCGCCTCGCGGGACATCCCGGTATCCATGCAGATGTGGCTTACCATCTCGTCTGCGCGGCCTTCGGTGGAAATTCCCTGGCGCAGGCTAAGCTCGGAAGGATAGATCTGTCCGTTGAGGTGGTCTATGCGCGCCTGCCTGAGCTCCGACTCAAAAAAACCAATGCCCGGCAGGTCCAGCCAACCATAGCGGTTGACATGCCACCAGAGCAGGTAGTTGATATCGGGGACAGGGACCAAAATAAGGACCGGTTGGTTTAAATTCGCCCAAATTTAAAGGGATTTGGATGGATGGGAAAGGATATTTAGCGGAGCCCGACATCGATTTATAAGACAGAATTTTAGACATTACAAAAACTAATAATCAGTCCCGAATTCCACCCCAAAGCGGACGCACCCCACCCGTATCCTGAAACCTAAGTCGATGCGGATAGTTTACAAGGGAAAGGAATTGAAATCCATGCCTGCAAAAGACATAGAAACCCGGGAGGATGTGGTCCTGCTGGTCAACCGCTTTTACGAGCAGGTCAGGGTCAACCCGGTCCTCGGATATATTTTTGAAGAGCTGGCTCAGGTCAACTGGGACGAACATCTGCCGAAAATGTATTCCTTCTGGGCCAGCATCCTGCTCCACGAACAAAGCTACTCGGGCAACCCCATGATCAGACATGTGGAACTCAGCCAAAAAGTAACGTTGAGGGAACAGGAGTTTTCTGAGTGGCTCAAAATTTTTAACCAAACCGTGGATGCCCATTTTCAGGGAAAAAATGCAGAAGAGGCCAAGCTCAGGGCGGGCAACATCGCAAGGCTGATGCTATATAAAATTCAAAAAAATACCAATTCCGGAGATTACATATTTCCCTTTTAAAAAAAGCTAGAAGGAAAGTATTCCTTCTAGCTTTTTAGTTATTCAAAAATAAATTTTACTTGAATTAATGGTGGTTCTACATTTCATTGAAACCTATTCCAAAGCTATTGACCTGTCATCAGTAATCGGAATTCAAATCTTGACAATTTTTAAGACCTCGGCAGCTTTACCTCTTTCCTTGATTTTTATTAAGTAGATTCCAGCAGGAACCATGGACAAATCCAGTCGGTCGCCCAGCCGACTGACCGAATACTGGTTGCCCATAATATCAAACAATTCAACTATCTCGAGCAAGGGCAGATCAAGGCCTGCGATCTGCAGTTCATCCATCACTGGGTTGGGTAGTGCACGATACGCAGCAGACCTGGGTTGATCGTCTATGGCATTGATTACACCATTGGGGTCTACCTTGACAAAAAGGGGATTGCAGGTATCAGCACCCGGAACCCTTAAGTAAGTAAAGAGCGCCCCTCCATCCTTTGTTTGTTTTATACTGGTACATACAGCAGTCCTAGGACCGCAAACCTGATCCAGGTCGATCTTCCAGATCAGATTCAGATCAAGGTCAAGTTTGGCTATGAAATTCTGTTTTACCTCAGATGGTCTGCGGCTGATGGTTTGCCAACCAGTCATATACAAGCAATCCCTTGCTAACAGGACTCGAGTGCCAATACTTGCTCTAAATTGATTTGTATTAACAAACTTCTTTAATATGAGTTTCCCTTCTTTGTCCAGCTTGTAGATGACTGGATTATAAGCTACTCTATTCCCATCAATATCTTCCGTACCTACCAGATAATAATGCAAATTAGAGAAATGCCAATCATAAATACCTGGTATCGTTTTTCCAAACCTGAATTCCCACTTTACATTGCCATTTACATCCATTAAAAAAATGGAGCTATCCGCTGTAAACAAAGGTATCGAATCCGGTAAATAGGCAAAAAACAGTCTTCCACTGTCCAGTTGGTTTATTGCAGAAACACAAGCTCTTTTTACCATTTTATTTTTAAACAAGGAGTCCATCACCTGAAATCCCCCACCTGTAACAAATGAATACCCAAATCGACCTTTCTCAAACTCAATCAGACTGGGAGTTGTCATGTCCAACCAATTTTCATACCTTGGATATATCTCGATAGACTTGGTTCGCCTATTTAAATATAGGGGAATTGAGCCAGAAGAAACCCAAAGGTAATTTGTATCCCAGGCCGTAAACATTTGAAGCCAATCTCTTGGATGGAATACCCGATTCGGAATGTCAATCACCCTCAAGAACATCTGTTCATCCTCCAGATTCATACACTCGTCTCGTTCCTGGACATATATTCCATTCCTGGGATCATCTACTTCCTGTGGATTAAAGTACTTTCTCATGTAGGTCCTGAATCCCCAGGTGGTCTCCTCTACATAAGCCAATTGAGAAAAATACTCGCTGCTCGTATCATGCATCAGCACAAAGCCACATTGTGATACTGATTTTTCTGAAATAGAAAATATAATTGACAAAATGATTATAATCTTCTTCATTGGCGGTGCTTTTATGTATTTGTTAGAAATAGAGTATAAATGGCAATGGATTTTCAAAATTATCAAAAAGCTATCAGCTTCCTGACCAGATTTCTGTTTTTAGTTTTTATATTTATAATGATCACTCCATTCACCCTTTCTGTCAATTTATAGGTATTCTGGCTTATATCAAAAGATCCCGGAATCCTCCTACCCAACAAATCAAATATCTCTACAGCTTGTATTTCGGTAGAAGAGCCAAACTCAATTTCAAGTCCTGTAAACCTTAAATTATCTAAGAACATATTTTCAAAATTATCGCGTTCCCTTTCTTGCAAAGCATCATTACCACCTGTAAAATATGGACTGCAGGATGATGGATAATTTACGCCAGTATGGTTAGTTCTTACTCCAATGGTATCTACATAAAACCAGTTTCCGGTTGTACAGTTCGCATGCCACTGTGTGCAGGCATCATAACAATTATTGCCAGTAATTAAAATAGCATATGGATCTGCGTCTTGATCCTCAAGTATACTTTCATATCTAATGGTCAAATATCTTTTGTACCCATCAGGATAACAGCAATGATTACCCACAGCTTCCACTATAAAAACAGTCCCAAAAGCGATATTGAAGCAGCTGCTATAGCCCAAAGTATAACCGATGGGCTCGTCGCAATGCGTCACACCATCGCAGTCGATGTAATTTAAGTAGTAAGAGATCTTGGAGTCATCCGTGCAAGGTGCCAAAGGATCTCCTGCAAAAGATATGAGTCCTCCCCTGAGCTGGTTATTTGAATTATAACATGGGTCTGAATAGTTTATATTGACTCTGGGCCTTGCAACATCCGTCTCATCGGGATTGGGTTGGCAATTGATCATGTTTGATCCATTAACGTTCAAATACTTATACACCTGACAGGTAGAATTGTCACTAAACGTAATGATCAGCCTGATCAAATACCATCCTTTAAAAGAAAAGGTATAATTGACAGGGCTGCCATCTACCGCATCACAATAATTCATATAGGAATTGTAGGAGTTCTTGCCGCTGGACCAAATTTCCCAATCCAGACTGGTGATATCAGGATCATAGGTAAAACTAAAAGTGTAATAAGCACATGATCCAGTGCTGCCATTGTAGGTCAGGGTCATGTCATTGGATGTAAATCCACTGCATACAGAAGGTGTATTCAAATTTGGTTGGCCCAATAATTTTAGGGAACTGACAACCAGTATGCTCAAAAGAAAAGATACGTTTGATTTAAATTTCGATATTAAAAAATGAGTGCATCTGCTTGTGGCAGGAGATTTTAAATAAGTTTGGAGGTATGTGTGTGTGGGGGGGGGGGGGGGTAAAGGTT
>CAYXKO010000269.1:0-4160 GCA_964465435.1 uncultured Saprospiraceae bacterium
CTATGGGACGTGCTGGTGGACCCGGCCCGAAAGATCCGGGTAGGCAACAAACTGTATTTCTACGACAAAAACAACAAGGAGGTATTGGTAGCCGAAGTTGTGGACAACACCACTTCCAGAGGCCGGACCATCCGCTTTCTGTATGACGGGGATGAGGCTTCCTTTCAAAACATACTCAAGGTGCTGGGTCACACCCCCCTCCCGAAATACATCAGCAGGCCTGCCGAACCCAGTGATGCAGAGCGTTACCAGACCATTTATGCCAAGGAAGTAGGGGCTGTAGCTGCTCCGACCGCCGGTCTTCACTTCAGCAGGGAGTTATACAAGATGTTGGAAATTAAGGGTGTCAATTTTGGGGAAGTAACGCTGCACGTGGGTATGGGCACTTTCCGCTCCATCGAGGTGGAGGACCTGTCCAAACACAAAATGGAGGCTGAGTACTACCGGATACCGGATGAAACCGCCAATCTGGTGAACCAGGCCAAGGACCTCAACAAAAACGTATTTGCCATCGGCACCACCACGATGCGGACCCTGGAATCCGCTGTGACTGCCTCTAACTACCTGAAGGCTTCCGAAGGCTGGACGAACCTCTTTATCTATCCTCCCTATGACTTCAGGATCGCCAACCGCATGGTGACCAATTTCCATTTACCCAAATCGAGCCTGCTGATCATGGTCTCGGCATTTGCCGGGCACGAGCTCCTCATGGATGCCTACCAAATGGCCGTCAATGAGAAATATCGCTTCTACAGCTACGGCGATGCCATGCTCATTCTTTAAAAATGAAACTTTTTTCTACTAAGATTAATTAATAGAAACAAACTGATCAAAAACTTCTGATATGTATTGGACATTAGAACTGGCTCATCACCTGGAAGAAGCTCCGTGGCCTGCCACCAGAGACGAACTGATCGACTACGGCATCCGCAGCGGGGTACCCATTGAGGTGATAGAAAACCTACAGGAGCTGGAAGACGACGAAGAAATTTACGAATCGATGGAGGACATCTGGCCGGATTATCCGAGAAAAGACGATTTCCTCTTTAACGAGGACGAATTTTAATCTTTTCAAAAATTCGCAACACAAAGAATTTCCTGCCTTTGGATTAGGGGCGGGATTTTTTTTATCCATACCATACTTCACTCAAAGCAAAACCAGGTTTTGACTGGTTACCTTTGCAGACGAAATCCTTAAGAATCCAAATGATCATAGCCATAGACGGCCATTCCTCCTGCGGAAAGAGTACGATCGCCAAGGCGCTTGCACGTACCCTTCACATCAGCTATGTGGACAGTGGAGCCATGTACCGCGCTGTGGCCCTATATTGTCTTAAAAAAGGCATTGAACCCATGGATTCCTTTCACGTGATCCGGGCACTGCCGGATATCCATCTGCACATTGTGCCTTCCGCGCCGGTTCGTATCGAATTAAATGGCGAAGACGTCAGCGATGAGATCAGAAATCCCGAAGTATCCCATTGGGTCAGTGAGGTGGCTGCCATTCCTGAGGTGAGGCGGGAAATGGTGAGGCTGCAAAGAGAATTCGGAAAAAACAATTCACTGGTCATGGATGGCCGGGACATAGGATCTGTGGTATTCCCGGAAGCAGACTACAAGTTTTTTGTCACCGCCGAGCCTGAGATACGAGCGATACGAAGGTACAAAGAGCTTACTGAAAAAGGAATTCAGGTCAGGCTGGACGAAATATTAGAAAACCTGAAACATCGGGACCACCTGGATTCCACCAGAGCTGACAGCCCCCTCCTGAAACTGGACGATGCCATTCTGATCGACACGAGCCATCTGGGATTTGAAGAGCAACTCGCGCTGGTCCTGAGCCATATCCAACAGGATTGAAGCTTCCCTTTCCATCGACGTCTCTGCGAAAGTGCGCATGCTCCATGCTTTGTATTCAAAAGACTATTTTTGCCTAATCTAAAATTTTGCATCCATGTCCCAAACCCCTGATTTGAGAATTCTACGCAGCGACTTTCTGTTTGACGGCAGGAAAATCCTCGAAGGGCATGCCCTGGTGATCAATGGCATGGGGCAAATCAAGGAAGTACTGTCCCCGGAGCATTTTCAAAAATCAGATGTTGAATATCTGCCCGGACTGCTGTGTCCCGGTTTTGTCAATGCGCATGGACACCTTGAGCTGAGTCACATGAAAGGAAGGGTGGATACCGGCACGGGCCTCCTTCCGTTCCTTAAGGCTGTGGTATCCCTCCGCGAGGTGGACCCTTCAGAAATTGAGCGGGCCATTGTGGCAGGCGATCAGGAAATGTGGCAGGAAGGAATCGTAGCCGCCGGCGACATTTCCAACAAGAAGGACACCATAAAGGTCAAAAGTAGCAGTAAAATTCAATACTTCAGCTTTATTGAAGCCTTTGACCTCTGGCAGGACTCCCTTGCCGGAAATTTTTTCAATGGATACCAAGAGGTGTATGAATCCTATGGAGCTTTACCCAAATCCATGTCTCCACACGCCCCCTATTCGGTCAGCCCCACTCTATTTGCCAAAATCAATGAGACCAATGTCCGGCCGACCATTTTGTCCATCCACAACCAGGAAGTAAAAGATGAGGATTCACTTTTTCTCGATGGGACGGGTGGATTCAAAGAGTTTATAGAAGGCTTTGGATTCAGCATGGACCATTTCAGGCCAACAGGTCGCCACTCCGTGTACTATGCCATGGAGCAACTGGATGCCAGGCACCAAATGCTCTTCGTACACAACACCCGGATGACACGCGAAGACATTCGCTCTGTCTTGGACTGGAACCCCAGATCGTATTTTGTTAGTTGTCCCAATGCCAATCTGTACATCGAAAACCGATTGCCGCGTTATGCTGACTTTAGAAGTGAAAATGCCAGGGTATGCCTGGGCACCGATTCACTAACCTCCAACTGGAGGCTTTCCATCCTCGAGGAAATCAAAACAATCCTGAAATTTCAGGCCTATGTCCCCGTTGAAGAAGTGTTTCAGTGGGCCACCTTAAACGGCGCGGAAGCACTGGGCATGCAGGACTGGGCAGGCAGCTTTGATCCGGGAAAGAAGCCCGGTGTCCTTTGGATCCAACAATTCCATCGTCATGAAGGAAGAATGAGTTTGGATTCACGGGCCATGGTAAAACGAATCATTTGAATCAAGTCAGCCGATGAGCACATCAGAAGCGATAGCCTACATATCGGATATAACCAGCATTTCAAGGGCACAGGTACAAAGCACCCTGCGTCTGATCGAAGGCGGAGCGACCATTCCATTCATAGCACGATACCGGAAAGAAGCCACGGGCGGCCTCCAGGAACAGGAGATCTTTCAGATCGGCCAGGCACACCAGAACTTTGAAGACCTGATCGCACGCAAGGACTATGTGCTCAAAACCCTGACTGAGCTGGGCGTACTCAATGCCGAGCTTGAGAAAAAAATCCGCAGCTGTCAGGAAATGCAGGCTTTGGAGGACATCTATGCTCCCTACAAGCAAAAGAAGAAGACCAAGGGTGATGTGGCTCGGGAAAACGGATTGGAGCCCCTTGCCAGTAAGATTTTTTCGAACTATATTTTTCCACTCATTCCCGAAGCGCGCAAATTTGTTTGCCCGATTTTTCCGGACGTTGATTCCGTTTTGGAGGGAGCAAGGCACATCATTTCTGATCAGGTCCACAAGAACGATGAGCTGAGGGCTTATCTGCGTAAAACGGTCCTCAGGAACGGGGTCCTCACAGCCAAACTGGTCAAAGGCAAGGATTCTGAAGCCGCCAAGTACAGAGATTACTTTAATTACAGGGAGCCATTGACCAAAGTAATGCCGCATCGCTATCTGGCCATTTGTCGTGCGGAAAATGAAAAACTGCTCCGCGTGGGTATGGACATCGATCGGACCCCACTGTCGGACCAGCTCAGATACAAATACAGGTTCAGGCATTCCGCTGAACTTGAAAAGCAGGTTTCCCTGGCCCTGGAAGATGCCCTGGACCGCTTGATCCTTCCATTATTGGAAGCACAGATCAGACAGGAACTAAAAGAGCGGGCGGATAAAAGTTCGATCGATGTATTTGGCAGTAATTTGCGTCAGGCCCTGCTGGAACCACCCCTGGGGCAAAAGTCCCTGCTCGCCATTGATCCCGGGTTCAGGACCGGATGCAAATGCGTGATC
>CAYXKO010000270.1:0-4123 GCA_964465435.1 uncultured Saprospiraceae bacterium
ATCAGGGCAATGGCCCAGGCTGTAGAATAAAGTCCCATGTATCTGCCCATCGATCTGCTGCCCGCCCTGCGCATGCAAAAGCTGGCCATAAAAGGCATGGCCAGGATCTCGCTGGCTGTGATGATGATCATGGATACGATCAGGATGTGGTAACCATGAAACAGGTTCATGACCACATAGCCAATGATCAAAAGCAGGCCTCCTAGTTTGATGTAGGTGAAATTTCTGAGTTTTCCTTCTATCAGGTAGATGACGAACATCTCTATCACCGCCACGCCCAATCCATTCAGCGACATGAGAAAACCGATGGCACCGGGACTGAGTTTGTACACATCCTTGTAATAAAGGGGCAGGGTGGAGAACAACTGAAAGAAGGCGGTAGCATAAAGCATGCATACCAGCAGAAAAAGCAGGTAAAACCGATCCTTCCAGGGCGAGTCAAAACCTGCGCCGGGCTGCTCCTCTTTTTGCACGATCTCTTTCTTATTGTCTTTTTGGGCACGGTGCACCCGGCCAATGAAGATCATCAGAAAGATCCCTGCTGCGATGCAGGTGATGCCGTCCACCCAAAAGATGCTCCTGAAGTGGACCGCAGCCAGGAAGCCTCCGATCAGGGGCGCTATGGAGAAACCCAGGTTCATGGCCAGCCTGTTCAGTGCGATCGTACGCGTGTAGTTGGATGCGTCAGAAAAGCTGGTCATGGCCGTGATGTTGGCCGGTCGGAATGCATCTCCGGTGGCGGTGAACAGGAAGATCAGCAGGCACATCAGATAAAAATTGCTGACCCCGCTCACGATCAGCAGGACCACGCCGCTCAGGGTGATGGTACTCACCAGCACCTTGTAATAGCCGAGTTTGTCCACCAGATATCCCCCCAGCAGAGAACCCGTCAGACTGCCCAAACCCAGCATGCTCATGACGATACCAGCCTTGGTGATGGGATATTGCAGTTCCTGGCTCAGGTAAACGCCCAAAAACAACATCACGATGCTGCCGGCCCGGTTGATGAACATGGCGGTAGCCAGAAACCAGACATTGCGGTCGATTCCGGAGTACGTGTTCAAAAATATATTTTTTAGTCCTTTCATGGTCCGGGTGCAAATTTCAAAACTATCTTTGGGGCCCGTTTAAATAATTTTGGGATTCACATATCGTTATGGTTCTTACAAAAAGTTTTATGAAGCATATTTTGTTGGGATGCGGCCTGCTCCTGGGTATCTGGGGATGCGTATCGGAAAAGGATGAGATCACCCCGGAGGTTTGTTTTGAGCAGGAAGTGCTGCCGATCCTCGTTTCCAATTGCACCCAAAGCGGTTGTCACAACAGTCAGGACCGCGAGGCGGACCTGGACCTCAGCAACTACGACAGCATCCTGGAAGAGGTCAAGCCCGGTCACTATCAGTCCAGTGCGATCTATCAGACCATCATTTCCCCTTTTGGCAACAGAATGCCTCCCAGTCCCAGAAAGGCCTTGACGGATGATCAGATCTTCATCATTGCATCCTGGATCGACCAGGGTGCCAAGAACAGCCCCTGCATGCCTGTCGCCTGCGATACCGTGGACGTGAGATTTTCCACGCATGTCAAGCCTGTTCTCGAGAAGTACTGCACCGGATGTCACAGCGGCAAGAATCCTCAGGGCCTTTTGGATCTGACCAAGTTTGATCAGGTAAAAGGTACAGTGACCACGGGATCTCTGCTCGGCTCCATTGAGAGACAGACCGGTTTCTCGCCCATGCCCAAAGGCAGCAATAAGCTCAACGCCTGCCTCATCAGCCAGATCCGCATCTGGATCGACAAGGGAGCGCTTAACAATTGAATCATTTACAAGCAAGATGAAAAATAAATTTTTAGGAGGATTTTTATTCTCCCTATTGGTGAGTGGCTTTGTGCAGGCACAGGGTGATCTCCTCGACCTGTTGGGCACGGAAACTGAGAAAACCTATGTGACGAATGCCTTTAAGTCTCCGCGCGTGATCAGCGGTCACAGTATGGAGATGCTCGCTGCCGGTGCGCTGGACTTCAGGATCCTGCACCGCTTTGGAAAAATTACACAGGGTTACCGGGACCTTTTCGGCCTGGACAATGCCACCATGAGGATGAGCTTTGATTATGGCATCACCAGGAACATCACGGCAGGCCTGGGTCGCTCTACCTTCAAAAAAGAAGTGGACGGCTTTATCAAATACCGGATCGTGCAGCAATCCAAAGGCCCCAGATCATTTCCGATGTCCATACTGTGGGTGAGTGGCGTGACCCTGAACGGACTGCAAAATCCTTTTTCCAATCCGGAAACCAAGGATAATCTCACCAACCGGATGGCTTATTTTCATCAGCTGATCCTGGGCAGTAAAATAACCAACAGGTTTACACTGCAGATCGCACCCACCTGGGTCCACAGCAATGTGGTGGCCAATCCGCTCATTCCGAATGATCTTTTTGCCGTGGAGTTGGGCGCACGGTACAAGGTCTCCAACCGGATCGCCATCGTGCTCGATTACAACTACACGTTTAACAATTATCTGAATCGCCTGACCACGCAGCCCCTGTCCCTTGGGGTGGACATTGAAACAGGAGGACACGTGTTTCAATTGCATGTTTCCAATGCCACCGGCATGAACGAGCGTGCACTGATAGGCGAATCCAATGCAAGTTGGCTCGACGGGGACATTCAGTTTGGATTCAACCTCTCCCGCGTTTTCCAGCTGCGCAACAGGTCCTGAAATGTGGAAACTTTAAACTAAAGGCTTCTGGCCTTTGGCATAAGTCCCAGTAGAATTATTTTATTATTGGTTGTTTGTTTGTTCAGGTCCTTGCTTACCGAGTCAAAGAGCTGGGAATGACTTTTCTTTGAAGGGATTTTTTATGTAGGAAAATAAGAGATCAATGAATGACTTAAGAAGGGTAGTTATTTCCCATTCATAATTTCCCTGATTTTTTCACAGATGGCATCCGCGTTGCGATATCCATTGGAGAGCAAATGAATTTTATCGCCCCTTTTCAGCAACAGGCTTGGGAAACCCCTTATCCCCAGGGACTGCGCTGCGGCAAAATCCTGCCTGGTCTCCTGCATCACTTCCCTGCTGTGGAATGCTTCCAGGAATTTTGATTTGTCGATCCCTGATTTTTCAGCCAGGGCTGCAAAGGTTTCAGGGGAGACGGGATTTTTGTTTTCGTGGTAAAACGAGCTTTGCAGCATGCGGAAATATTCCAGGCTTTTGGCGGGTTTCAGGTTTCTGACTGTCACCACCGCACGGCAGGCGGGTTCTGTGTTGTAGTAAAGCTCCTCGTTGTCCAGTATCTCATAGGTAAAGGGAAGGCCTGTGATCGCTGCAATTTCCTGCCAATGGCCTTTGAGAAAATCCCTGAGATCGGCCATTCGTTCCTGGCCGTCTGCCCGCAGACCACCGGTGATGATCCTGAGTTCCAGGTCTGGAAATGTGCGGACCACTTTTTCAAGTTCCGGACCAAATCCATAACACCAGGAGCACATGGGGTCTCCCACGTAAATCAGGCTGTCCTTTTGGGCTGAGAGGGAATTCGTCATGATCAGTAAGAAAGAGAAAAGTTGGATAAAATTTTTCAAAGCTTAATCGAGTTTCATGTCCTGGTAAAATCCAAGATCTTTTCCCTCCATGATCTTGGCAAGCAGGGCGATCTGGCCGGTGTGGTAGCTGAAGTGTTCGATCACATGGCTGACTATTTCATAACCGCTCAGGTCAAAGCACTGCACCGTGTATTTATTGAGCAATTGCATTTCGGTGATGTGTTGCATCACGCTCCAGGACCCGGAGGTGCTCTCATCCAGAATGGAGTTTAATTCCAACAGGCTAAAGGGTCCCGAGGCACTGAATTCCCTGGGCCGGTCCCTCCGGTCTTCGTGGGCTCCGAGAGTGGAATAAATGTACTGGGTCATGTTGCCGCAAAGATGCAGGACGAGGTTGCCGATCGAATTGGTCGCCGGATTAGGCCTCCAGGCCAGGCGGTCTTCGCCCGCCAGACTCATGCATTTTTTAATGCGGGGCACGGACTCGCGGATGATACGCGTCTCGAACTCGGATTTGATCAGGGGGACCAGCGGGTTTTCCATGCCGGGGTCAGAATCACTTTTTGCAAGGCCCCG
>CAYXKO010000271.1:0-4113 GCA_964465435.1 uncultured Saprospiraceae bacterium
ATGTACGTATTTGGAAACGAATTTAAAATTGGCCTCGTAGATATCAGTCATGGCCTTTGCCTGAGCCATCAGCATAAAAGCTCTCTTCAAGATCGTCTGGTTCATCCGGGAAGCCATATTTAATTTAAAAGTTAGATCGCAAAGTTGGTAAAATTCAGACAATGTAAACCATCAATGGTTCAAGAGGTGAAGCCTGCCCTCCGGAATTGTCACCAAAGGCACATTTGAGAGAATAATCTGCTTTAAGCTACCTTTGGCCTCAGCATGGTCAGATTGAGGCAGATCAAGATTTACCCGATAAAATCGGTTCCCGGCATAGAATTATCCGCCCATTCCGTGGTAGAAACGGGATTGCTTTGGGACAGGCATTGGATGCTGACAGATGTCCTTGGCAATTTTATCACCCAGAGGGAGGAACCCATACTCAACACCCTGCAGGTCAGCCAGATCAACAATGGATTCAAGATCAAGCCCTTAAAAGATGACAGGAATGAGCTCATCCTACCTCTTGGCGTGGCGCAAAACAACGGCACAAGACCCGTAAAAATATGGGGCAGCGAATTTCAGGCAATCCGCACCAAAACGGATGCATCAGAGTGGTTTTCAGACTTTTTGCATAAAAAGGTGGAGCTCGTGCAGATCAACCCCGGTGCCCGTATGAAAAAAAACTCCCTGTGGCCCAGGGCCTTCCCTTTGTCCTTTACCGATGGCTATCCCATCCACCTCATCAACCTGGCTTCGGTAGAGGATATTTCCAAACAGAGCGGCGAAACCATTCACCCTGACCAATTCAGGGCAAATCTCGTCGTGGAAGGCCTTGAACCCTATGAGGAGGATGAGATCCTAACGATTCGTCTGGACGACCTCGAATTGGCGGCCGTAAAAAAATGCGACCGATGCATCATGACCGGAATCCGTCCCGAAAGGTCTGAAATCGGAAAAGAACCTTTAAAAACCCTTTCGACCTACCGGAGATCGGGCAACTCGGTCAATTTTGGCATTTATTTGATTCCTAAGGGAATGCATCCGCATTCAGGCACTGAAGTTTCCATTTTTTCCAAAATGGAATGCCAGTTTTCAAAAAAGTAGTTCCTTTGCGCCCGCAACCACAAACCCTTAGCGGTTGTTAAAAAGCGTATAAGGGTTATTGAAATAAACATGTTCATGGAAAAAGTATTCATTCTCTCCGTTGCCAGGACTCCGATCGGGTCTTATGGCTCTTCATTGGTCGGGTTTTCCGCCACTGCATTGGGTTCTCATGCCATCAAGGCTGCTATCAAAAGATCCGGCCTGAGTCCTGACCAGATCCAGGAGGTTTATATGGGCAATGTACTGTCTGCAAACCTGGGACAAGCCCCTGCAAGACAGGCGGCCCTGGGCGCGGGCCTTTCCTTTGACACTAATTGCACCACCATCAACAAAGTATGTGCCTCGGGCATGAAATCCATCATGGTGGCAGCACAAACTATCAGCCTGGGACAGGCAGACATCATCGTGGCGGGAGGCATGGAAAGCCTCAGCAATGTACCCTATTACCTGCCCAAGGCAAGGTGGGGCTATAAATATGGCAACGCCGAACTCGTGGACGGACTTCATCACGACGGGCTACTGGATGTATACGACAAAGTAGCCATGGGCGTTTGTGGGGATGCAACGGCCAAAAAATTCAATATTACAAGGGAGGAACAGGATGAATTTGCGATAAGGTCCTATCAGAGATCGGAAGAGGCTACCCGATCCGGCAGGCTGGCGGCAGAAATCGAACCCATCCAGATTCCCCAGAAAAAAGGGGAGCCAATCCTGATTAAGGAGGATGAGGAGTTCCTCAAGGTTGATTTCTCCAAAATACCGGGATTAAAACCATCCTTCACACCGGATGGCACGGTGACAGCAGCAAATTCCTCTACCCTCAATGATGGCGCAGTGGCACTTGTTCTGATCAGCGAGAAGAAGATGAACGAACTTGGCCTGACGCCCATTGCCAGGATTGCAGGCTATGCGGATGCAGAGCAGGAGCCGGCCTGGTTCACCACCGCACCGACCCGGTCTGCCCCGCTAGCTCTTCACAGAGCCGGACTGAGCAAACAGCAGATCGATTTCTGGGAGGTAAATGAAGCATTTGCGGTTGTCCCGCTCGTTTTCCAGAAGATCATGGAAATCGACTCAAACCGGTTGAATGTTAATGGAGGTGCCATTTCACTGGGCCACCCACTGGGCGCTTCCGGAGCGAGGATCACGGCGGCACTTACGCAAATCCTGGACCAAAACAAGGCAAAATACGGCCTAGCTGCCATTTGCAACGGCGGAGGAGGATCCTCTTCCATCGTATTGGAGCGGATTTAATCCTAACAAAATCTTTTAGTAAGCCGCAAGGCGGCTAAATGTCAAATACCGATAGCTGTTACTCAGCCATCTCCATTTGTTTAGCGGCTTTCTTCCTGTCGTTTTCGTCCAGGAGAACCTTTCTGAGTCGGATAGACTTTGGCGTCAGCTCAACGTATTCGTCCTCCTGAATGTATTCCAGGGCCTCTTCCAGTGAGAAATTCCGCTTGGGGGTAATGTGGGTGGTACCATCACTTCCCGAAGCCCTCATGTTCGTTAATTTTTTTCCGGTGATGACATTTACCACCAGATCTCCCGGCCTGATGTGCTCACCAATCACCTGACCAATGTAAATCTGATCTCCCGGATCGATGAAAAAAGAGCCGCGGTCCTGTAAATATCCTATGGAGTAGGCAGTGGCCGGGCCTTGTTCCTTGGAGACAAAAACGCCCATCGTCCTGGAAGGAATGTTACCTTTCCACGGTTCGAAATCCTTGAACCGGTGTGCAATGATGGCCTCTCCTGCCGAAGCAGTCAAAAGAAGATTTCTCAAAACAATCAATCCCCTGGAAGGAATATTAAATTCAATATGGGTAAGATCACCCTTTTGTTCCATCAAAGTCATTTCACCCTTTCTCTGACTGACCAGTTCGATCACCTTGCCACTAAATTCCTCCGGCACGTCGATACTAAGCAATTCCACGGGCTCGCACTTCACTCCGTTTATTTCCTTGATGATCACTCGGGGCTGACCGACCTGAAGCTCATAACCTTCGCGCCTCATGGTTTCGATCAGGATACTCAGATGCAGGATGCCACGTCCGTATACCAAAATGGCATCAGGACTCTCGGTATCCTCCAGACGCATGGCAAGATTTTTTTCGAGCTCCTTTTCCAGACGCTCGCGCAGATGACGGCTGGTGACAAACTTTCCTTCCTTTCCAAAAAAGGGTGAGTTGTTGATCGTAAACAACATGCACATGGTCGGCTCATCTACCTGAATGGGTTCTAGCCCTTCCGGCAGTTCAAAATCAGCTATGGTATCTCCGATCTCAAAATTCTCGATCCCAAACACACCACATATGTCGCCGGCACTGACCTCCTCTACCTTGGATTTTCCAAGTCCTTCGAAAGTGTATAATTCCTTGACTCTTGACTTCTGTATCGTGCCATCTCTCTTAACCAGAGAAACCGGCTGGTTTACACGGATATTACCCCTGGAAACCCGGCCAATGGCGATCCTTCCGATAAAGGAAGAGTAATCCAGAGAGGAGATCATCATTTGAAGATTTCCTTCCGGACAATCCGGTGCGGGGATATGCTCTATGATCATGTCCAGCAAAAATGAAATATCCTCTGCTGGCTTTTTGTAATCACCTGACATCCATCCATGCTTGGATGAGCCGTATGCCGTTGGAAAATCAAGCTGTTCCTCTGAAGCTTCCAGGTTAAAGAACAATTCAAATACTGCATCGTGCACTTCATCAGGCCTGCAGTTGGGCTTGTCCACTTTGTTGATCACGACGATTGCCTTCTTTCCCATGGACAAAGCCTTCTGAAGCACGAAACGGGTTTGCGGCATGGGTCCTTCAAAAGCATCCACAAGCAGCAAAACACCATCAGCCATGTTGAGCACGCGCTCCACCTCACCGCCAAAATCAGCGTGACCCGGAGTGTCGATGATATTGATCTTAACATCCTTATACCTAACAGAAACATTCTTTGCCAGAATGGTAATGCCACGCTCTCTCTCAAGTTCGTTGTTGTCCAGTATCAATTCACCGGTTTCCT
>CAYXKO010000272.1:0-4100 GCA_964465435.1 uncultured Saprospiraceae bacterium
GCCTCGATTCGCTCTTTAGCAACCACACCAATCAAAGGCAATTCATAGTCGGGGAAAGGCGAAGGATCAGGGCAGAGGATAGTTTGTTTTTGGCCGGCTTGCCTGAAAATTCTTACGTAAGCTGGTATTTGCCGCTTCGCAAACTCCTTGGTTCCGTGCCGGTGATCGCACAATACCGGCCGGAGGAAATTCCCTCCGCTATTTCTGCATTCAGGGCCCTGGATTACACGGATGAGCGCCTGTACAAAAGCGGCTTGCTGCGGGATGCCGTTGAGAGTCATTTCTGGCTCATCGAAAACAGCGGCCGCTCATTGGACTCAGTTTATGCTGAAATGAAAATATCCATAGACTGCATGATCAGCAACCTGAAGCGGGATGAAAAAAAACTGAATGAAACAAGCGAATACCTGTTTGATCTTTTGGAAAAACGCAGTTTGTTCGGAGCATCGGAGTACCTGGCATTGAAATTACTCAATGAAAAAACATGTACTTTAAACAACAGCTTTGCTGACCGGCTGGAGAGTTACCGCATCATGAAAAAAGGCAACACGGCACCTGAAATTGAATTTGGAAGCGAGATATATGCGCCCAATTACACGACAGGGAAAATCCCCAGGCGGCTTTCCGATATAATCAGTGATTACACGGTCGTGATCTTTGGTGCAAGCTGGTGCCCCCAGTGCCCGGTTGAATTGGCACAGCTTGTCCGGTCTTATCCTGTTTGGAAATCACAAAATATGGAAGTGGTCTTTGTATCCCTGGATGAGAACAGGAGCAATTTTCAAAACTTTACAAAGGTTTTTCCTTTTATCAGCATCTGCGATTATAAAAAATGGGAAAGCGCTGCTGTAAAAAACTTCCATGTATTTGCCACGCCAACCATCTACCTGCTTGATCATAAGCGGGAGATCTTGCTTCGCCCCAATTCGGTAAGCCAACTGGATGCATGGGTGGATTGGTACCTGGTGAAGGGCAATAAATAGGATGCCCGTGGTCAACGGATTCAACACCATTGTTGCACAAGGGTCGGTTCATCCAGTTTTTATTAATCGATAAAGCATTACTTTTGGATTGTGATGTGGAGTCTTTACATGACTGTGTTGGAGTAATGTGATCGCTTTGCATCTTTCATCGTTCTGACTTGGGAGAGAATTTTGTGAAAAAATATGAGTGTATGAAGCCAATGTACCTGTTTCTTTTTGTGATCATTTTCTCCGTACGTTCCGGAGCGCAAAACCATCAGGTGGGCCTGCTAGACAGGACCTTTGTCGATTCATCCCGGTCAAACCGTCCGATACCCTGCAAGATCTATTATCCCTCCGCAACAAGTGGAAACAACACACCCGTCGCTGCAGGTCAGTTTCCTGTGCTGGTGTTTGGACATGGCTTTGTCATGCCATGGTCTGCCTACGACATCTATTGGCTGAGCCTGGTGCCTCAGGGATATATCGTGGTGTTTCCAACCACCGAATCGTCCTTGTCTCCCAATCATTTGAATTTTGGTAAAGATCTTGCTTATTTGTGCAGGGCCATGCGGGAAGAGGGCAACAAGGCATCCTCTCCATTCCACAGGGCGGTCGATTCGACCTGTGCGGTCATGGGGCACTCCATGGGCGGAGGCTGCGCATATCTGGCCATGCAAACGGATCCTTCCATTACTGCGCTGGTTTCATTTGCGGCTGCAGTGACCAATCCTTCCTCAGTCAGGGCGGCATCGGCAATCTCCAAACCTGCGCTTGTTTTTTCGGGGGCCAATGATTGCGTCACTCCGCCTGCCGTGCATCAGATCCCGATGTACGATTCCCTCGCCAGTTTGTGCAAAAGTTTTATTAGCATCACCGGAGGCGATCATTGTCAGTTTGCCTCTTACAATTTTAACTGTTCATTGGGCCAAAGTACCTGTTCTCCAAAAGCTGCCATCGATGCCGCACGCCAGCAGGGTCTGGTTTTCGGTTACCTCCTGCCCTGGCTCAATTTTTATCTCAAAGGCGATTGTTCTTCCGGGGATCAATTTCAGGATCTCATAACGGGAGGAAATGGCATTACTGCAAGGCAGAATTGCACACTGGAATGTGTCGCAAGTACTGTTTCAGACAAGGATGCGGATGCTGATCTTATTATTTACCCGAATCCCTGCGATCAGGTTTTGACCCTGCAACATCACGCATGCGGACAGGATCACCTGTTTTCGGTAATGGATATGCTGGGTCGCAACGCGATGTCAGGCACTTTGCGCAAGGGCATACATCAGATCGATGTGGGTGGCTTGTCAGAGGGCCATTATGTTCTTGTGGTTCATGGCTCTTCCCGATTGAAATTTGTCATCCGCAGGAAATGATCCATGTGGAAAACGGAAATCTCAAGCGATTTTGTGGATGAGCGAAAGGTCTTATTTTGAAAGAATGTGCGCATCCTGCACATGACTATTCAGCAGGTATGTACTCAATAGGCCGGAAGACAAAAGGATTTGTCCAAGGAAATGTACCGCAGTGTTCGCCGGTCAAAGTTCCTTCATCATATCCTCCATGCTTCTGTGGTGTGGAGCGGGTTTGTCGTCATCGCCCAGATTCACAAAAACGATCTTGTCGATGGTGATGATCACCTTGTGGGTAAAGAGGTTTCTGACCTGACAGGAGAAAGTGATGGAGCTGGTGCCGCAGGAAATAAACTTCAATCCGATCTCGATGACCTCGCCTTGATGTGCAGAGCTGACAAAATCTATTTCGGTCATGTATTTGGTGACCACGCGTTTACTGCCCAGTTTGGTCATGGCGTAAATGCCGGCCTCTTCATCGATCCAGCGCAGCAACATGCCTCCAAACAAGGTGTTGTTTGCATTCAGGTCTTCCGGTTTTATCAGTTTTCGGCTGTAATAGTTCATTGCAAAGTATGATGTGTTTTGATCGGGATGTTGAATTTATGTGCGGTGGAGCTGCCAGTATCACAAAGCGGATGTCGGGGATCAGTTGCTGGACCGTATCTCCTCCAGGAATTTGCGGACCTCTGAAAAACTCACCTTGTGGGAAGCAAAATACTTAAGCGCCTGCTCCTGCTCCACCTCGGTGGCATGAAAATGGGTGAGGATGTTGTTGAGATGCATTTTCATATGTCCGGCCTGGATGCCCGTGGTGATCAGGGAGCGCACCGCAGCAAAATTTTGTGCCAGTCCGGTCGCTGCCGCGATCATCATGAGTTCCTCGGCGCCGGGATTTCCCAGGAGCTCCAGGGATCTTCGCGCGATGGGGTGGATGCCGGTCAGGCCGCCCACGGTGCCCAGGGCGAGTGGTAACTCCAGCCAGAAATGAAACAATCCATCGCTGATGCTACAGTCGCTCAGGCTGCGGTATCTTCCGTCGCGGGCCGCATAGGCATGGCCGCAAGCTTCCACGGCGCGGAAGTCATTGGCGGTGGCGATCACCACGGCATCAATTCCATTAAAAATTCCCTTGTTGTGCGTCACTGCGCGGTACGGATCCGCTGTGGCTATTCTTACGGCCATTTCAAAGCGTTCTGCAAATTCTTCCGGACTGGTGCCATTGGGAAATTGGCCCAGGTCCTTCACCGGACAACTCACCCAGGCCCGCACCAGGCATTCGGGAGTATAATTGGACAGGATCGACATGATGATCTCCACATCGCGCAAAGCGTCGTCGAGCACTTCATTTTCGGTGATGAAATTTTCAAAGGTCTTGCTGAAGGATTCCAGACAGGAGTTGATGAAGTTTGCGCCCATGGAATCGCAGGTTTCAAATCCCACGCGCCACTGGAAGTAATCCTTCAGTTCGGGAATCCGTATCAGCTGAAGGGAGGAAAATCCACCTCCCCGTTTTTCCATATTGGCCAGTATGTCCCGTGCATCCGCCCTCATCTTTTTTTCGATCTCCGGGATCCAGTTGTTCAGGATGGTTTCATCGCCTTTCCAGCGGAAGTGTATCTGTCCCAGTTTTTTTGTGCTGATGACGCGGGCCTGAATGCCACCGCGGTCCAGCCAGTATTTGGCTGCAGAGGAGGCGGCGGCCACCACACTGCTTTCCTCGATCACCATGGGCACGCAATAGGTTTTTCCGTTGATCAGGAAGTTGGGCGCCACGCTGAAGGGC
>CAYXKO010000273.1:0-4093 GCA_964465435.1 uncultured Saprospiraceae bacterium
AAAGTATCTGAAACGAACGTCACCGGAGATTGATTTAAGGCAAGCCTCACGATACTGTCGCATCCAAATCTGTTTGCGGCCGGAAAAATGATGTCATACACGCCCGGCACTCTGTATGCCTTTCCTCCAAAAACATAATCCGTACCCAGACAAGCAGAGTCACTCAAGCTTTTGTAACTGCGCGGCAATGGCACAATATCCAGACATGCGGTATCGCGGCACCCATTGTCAGCCTGAACAATCAGGCAATAAGTTCCTCCGGTATCAATTGAGATGTTCCGGGTCGTTTGACCACCTGACCAAAAATAGGATGAAAAACTATCCCGGGTGCCAATCTCTGTAGCAATCCCGGTGCAGAGACTATCCGGTCCTTCCAAAGTCAATTCGGGAGGAGAAGATAAAACGACATCAGCGCAAGACGAACCAGAACATAAGTTTGCATCTGTGACCGTAACACAATAGGTCCCAGGCCGGTCCACATCGATCATGCGACTGGTCTGACCACTGCTCCACAGGTAGGAAGAAAATCCGGGTCCGGCATCCAGACGGGTGGTTTGTCCGGGACATGAAAACCAGAAACCATCGATTTCGGGCTTTAGCTTATCCTGAAAACGGACCGTCAGTTGAATGTTTCTTTCACAGAACTGGGTTCTTCCTTTGAGTTCGACCGTATAGGTGCCCAGGCTATCCGCGATTACGCGGGTCCAGATGCTATCCGGGTTGGAAAACATCAAATTGCCGGGACCTGAGACCTTTCGCCAGGCTACCGAACTGACATTGCCGGATGCATTCAACACACCCTCCTTGCCGCAAAATACCGGATTGCCTCCCCCGGACAAAATAGGTCTTTGGTAAAAGTAAACCACCTGGGGAGCGGATATGGAAATACATGGATGCAACAGATTAGGTTGCCCCCTTGAATTCGTCTTGGTTGTGATCTGCGATACATAAAACGGCACATTAAAACGGAAACGGGACGGATCAAATGGAAAAATGCCGTTGTTGCTGGTTCGCAGCGAACTGCCCACCGGATCAGATGGGTTGGTATAAATCATGTACAACAAAACATCTCCCGGATCGAGCTTTTCATTGCCCAATCCCTTTGCCTCAAAGTTCTGCCCTTCGCATATCCGCAGGGTGTCAGAAGGCATGGTGGCTGCCACAGATCCACAACCGCAGGTTTCAAAACCGGTGTAAACCAGCAAACATCCCAGGCGATCCTCAAACTCCAGAAAATAAGAGGACCTGCAATTTTGAAACGAGGAGTTGAACACTCCGGTTATTGAATCCAGGGTGCCTGAGCCATTTTTTAGCCGGTATGGAGGCGAACCTCCCACTATCTTCAGCCTAATTGAAAATGCCGAATCATTGCCAACGGTATTTATCCGTACACTGTCCACAAACATTTCCGGCAATACGCGAAAGGTTAGGTCTATCCCGGCAGTTGTATCACAATTATTGGCAGCCCGCATGGTCAGCTTATAGACACCAGAATTAAAGTCACGTACATTGACAAAGCTGTCTTTCGTTTGACGGAACAAAGTGTCGTTTACATACCATAAGTAAACATCCGCTCCTTTTACGGGGTCCACAGAAAAGAAATGGTCGCCTGCATCGGGACAAAACGCCCTGTCGCCCAATATCCGCGCCCCAGGCACCAAATCTATGTTGGACCTGCCTTTGACCACCTTAACGAGGTATTCGCAGTTATTCCCCTGACATCCATCTACCAACATGCTGTAAGTGGCCCCAACCTTGAAACCTCCTCCGCCCAGAAAGAAAGGAATGTTCCTGCATTCGCTCTGACAATAAAGGGGCATGGAGTTGGTGTCGCAGGCTTCAAATATGGCTACCTGAATACCCTCATAGGTCTGAGAGGAATCGCTGACTGTGCTGCATGTCCGGGGGAAAATTTCAAATACAATCGTATCTTCAGATGCCACAAACTGAACGATGGATTGATTTTGAGTGGTCAGAAAAGAGTCGCAAAAATAAGCTGTCTCACCACCCGGATTTCTCCCGAGGAGGAATCCGCAATAGTCGTGAAATTCAGCAGTGCTGCAAAGTATGGGAGCCTCCAGACAACTGGAGGAAGGGGCAGGATCGTTACAGCGACCCGGTGTAAATACGATCACCCTGGCCCTGCTGATCTGCAATTCGAAATTGTCAATTGCATTGTTTCGCACCGACCCTGAATAATATCCTTCATCGGTTTCAGAAGCATTGATGATCTGAAAGAAATTCTGATTTGAAATAAGTAACTCGGAAGAATCTTTCAACCATTTGTAGTTATTGTCCGTAATGGAAGCATCGATGTTGAGTCTGATCGCATAGTTCGTTCCCGATGAGACATAGATCAGGGAATCAAGATAAATGGGATTTTGAGGTTTAAAGCTAAAGAAACTATTCCTTGGAATTTTCTGAAGCGGGATCAGATCTTCAAATGTAAAATCATTGTGGTGAATGATCAGTCCCAATGGAGGAATGGTGCCCCATGACCGCACCTGACTGTAATCAGGGATGGAATTAAAGTGATTGTTCTCCAACCTCAGACTGACCAAAGGTGCCGCGGTAAGATCCGGGACCTCTCCGGTGAATTTATTATCGTTCAACCATACGCTTTGCAACGAATTGAGAAGCACCATGGCAGGCGGCAAAGACCCTGAAAGTTGATTTCCACCCAGATAAAGTTCCCGAAGGTTGCGCAATACTGCGATGGATGTGGGGAGTTGGCCGTCCAGCAGATTGTTGTTGAGATTCAAAAGCCGCAGGCCTGTCATTCCTGAGATCTGGGTAGGAATCTGTCCGGTGATTTTATTATCTGACAAATTCAGTTCCTGCAAAAAGCTTAGCATCGTAATTGAGACCGGAATGGTGCCTGAAAACCGGTTTTTTGACAAGTTTAAGGATCGCAAGACAATAAGGTTACCCAATGAGGCAGGTATGTTTCCCGCAATATTATTTCCCTCCAGATTTAATTCTTCCAGCTGCCTCAGCAAGCCAATGGAAGTAGGAAGGGAACCCCCTACTTTGTTGTCCACCAGGTAGAGAATTTTCAGGTTTTCCAGGAGGCCCAATTCGGTGGGAATACTTCCTGTGATATTAAGAGAAGCAAGACGCAAGGCAATGACGCAACCAGAACCATCCAGCTCGACCCCATACCAGGTATTCATGGGTTGATTCAACTTCCAGGGCACTATCCAATCCTGGCCATTGGTGCTTTGGTAGAAGCTGACCAATGCAAGAGAGTCGTTCTGACGGTTGCAAGTAAATGAAAATGACTCAACTACGGGCTTACTGTTTGTGGCCATCCACAAGGAAAACAACAGAATCCAATAGTGCATATCGCTATTTTTATTTTTCAAAAATACGCAAAAATCACAAATAGACAGAAATCCCTACCGGCAGGTGCCTTATTTTCGGGATAGATCAAATCCGGATCGGCACAATGACCTAGCTCCCGCAAAACACATAAAATAATTATTTAATTTGTAAAAACCTGATTTTAAATATTAATCCCAGACGTTTACCTCACATTCCAGAGCCAGGCCAAAGTGCTCCTGAACTGAGCGCATGATCCTGTGGGCCAGATCCAGGATCTCCTGACCTGAGGCATTTCCGTAATTCACCAAAACCAGGGCCTGATCTTTATGGCATCCTGCATCGCCTTCCCTAAACCCTTTCCAGTCATTTTTCTCAATCAGCCAGGCAGATGGTATCTTGACTTTGCCTTCCTCTGCGGGAAAGGATGGAAGGTCGGGATATTTTTCCCTGAGCATCTGGAATTTGCTTTCCTCGGCAATAACGTTCTTAAAAAAGCTGCCTGCATTGCCTAGCACGGCCGGATCCGGCAATTTTCTCTTTCGAATGGAAATGACCGCTTCAGAAACATCCACGGGTGTCGGACTCGCAACCCCTTTGCTTTCCAAAACTTTTGCGATGTCTCCGTAGGAAATCCGAATATCCGGTTTTCTGGACAATTTAAGATGCACATAGGTGATGAGCGCCTTTCCCTTAAGCTCATGCTTAAAGATGCTGTCCCTATAGGACATCCTAGCGCCCTCTTTATTTACGGCGATCTGTTTTCCACCCG
>CAYXKO010000274.1:0-4088 GCA_964465435.1 uncultured Saprospiraceae bacterium
AATGGCACCTCCTATGTTTTTCAGGGAGGAACGCAGTTGGCTCTGTTCCCGATGGTCATGCCCCAGATCAACGTGGGAGGTCTGTATGGCAGTGAGCTGGGCCTGCGGTTTTTTGCCTGGAATTTTGGCGATGATTTTGGGAAGCTTCAGCTACTGGGCCTGTCTGCCAAGCACGATGTGGGCAGGTACCTCAACCTCGGCAAGTGGTACTGGAATGCGATGTACGCTTTTCAGAACATTCAGGGAGGAAAGTATTTTGACATCACCACGCATCTGGTGGGCATGGAGGCTGGCAGGACCATCGGACCCTGGTACTGGTACGGTACCCTGGGTTATCAGTTTGGCAAGCTGGATGCGGTGTACAAGGAAGATCCCGACCAGGGCAACCGCGAGGTAAGCCTCAGCCTCAACAACAGTTTTCCGGTATATGCCGGATTGGGTGGGGGAGTCCGGGTAGGCGTCCTGCGCGTCAACCTCGCCATCAACTATGCCAAGGCTCCTTTTGGAGAGCTGGGCATCGGACTTCAGTTTTAATTGCTTATTTAACCACATAAAAACACAAATCATGAAATTCAATTATTTTATTTTTTTGGCAGCATTATTTTCTTTTGTTTCCTGTACCGATAGTCGGTTGATCAAATACAATGAAACCAAAGTTTTTCCCATAGAAGTTGAGATGAACGAGTCAGGAAGAACTGTTTCGGGTAATATAGAAGCCACGAGCTTGAGGAAATTATTTGATATTCCTTCAGATGGAAAGGTGGAATCATTCACCATATCGGGGCTAAATCTTGTATTGGAAAGGTTGCCTGCCAGTGAGGCTGATTTGATTGATTATACAATCGCATTCTCTAATAAAGGTGAAACCTGTATACTTACCTATAAATTAGGCCGGGATGTTAGTGTCCTTTTTGGTAAAAAAAGTTTCAATATTTCATCTGAGCTGAACAAAATTTGTGTGGACGAATTGGAATGTAACATTTATGATTTAATAGGTGATAGACCTTCGGGTTGTAGCGTCGATAATTTGAAATATTTTATGAAAATTGAGGCAAAGGATTTTACTGGTCAACCAAAAAAATTTGTTGGAAAAGTTACAGGTCAAATACAATGTCAAGTAGTTTACTCCGTCTGCGAGAGTTTTCCGAAAGGATTATTCAGTGAATATCCCGAATGTAAATAGGGGATTATTTCTCAGTACAAACTGATTCAAGAAACCATCGTGAAATAAATGGCAATAGATAGGTTAGGTTTTGTTTTGTAAAGTTGTTTTAAACAGTGAAGTGTTTTTTAAACGGGTGGGCGACCACCCGTTTTTTTTGGATGCGGATTTTCATACCTTTCCATAACGATCTTTTTTGATCTCCCGGTAGTTTAATAAGCCCTTTCATCCAATACTGAGCTGAATGGCTCGCCAATGATAGGTCTGTGCCGGATTTGTTGATTTGGGTAGCACGACAAAACAAAATGATCTGTTAGAAGTGATCAATAGACCATGAGTTCGGCTCAAAATGAATAAGGCGTTTGGCAGATGGCTTATGGCAACTTGGTCATAATACTCAAACTTCAGGATCTCTTCTCTTACCTATTTCCGTCCAAGCCTTGATCTACCTTTTACTCCCGCATCACCACCAGCTTTTCCACTTTGACCAGGATGCCTCGCTCATAGATTAGAGTTGAATACAGGCCCGGCGGCAGAGTATGGGTATCGATCACATTGCTGCCCTGATAGATGCGCTGAGTATGCACCTTCTGTCCCTGTGGATTCACCAGATGCAGGTACATGCGCTCGGGGATATAGTCGTGTATATTGAGTACGAAATGATCCGTGGCGGGATTGGGGAAGAGTTCTGAGCTGATAATTATTTTTCCCTCATCATCGGTGGAGCTTGTCCCCACGTGTAATGTTCTGCATAAGGTATCTACCCCGTATTTATTTTTGACAGTCAGACAGACCTCATAGACGCCATCTCTAGCGTAACAATGGATCGGTGAGGTATCCCGGCTCTGTGTCCCGTCGCCCAGATCCCAGTACCATTCGGGTTCGGACTCCTCCGGTATATAGGCACTCAGATCCACAAACTCAAAGCACCGGTATATCGCGGTATCCTGATCGTATCTCCACCAGGCCCAGGGCACATTATCGATGCCCAGGGTATCACACTCACTGCCGTCGATGGGGCCGAGGCGGTAGTTGGGGAAATTAGGGGTGCCCCGATTGGTTAATGTGGGTAGCCTGAATCCATTTTGTCTCGGTCTGCAAGCCTTTCCGTATTCATTGGGCCGGTCGATGACATGCAAAACAAAATTGTTGTGCCCGTTGACTATGTATATCTTACCATCTGGCCCTATTTGGTGTTGAAAGTAACTTGATCCCCATGGAGGCGTAAGATCTATAATGCTATCCACTTTCTCAAGGTAATTTACCGGATCAGGTGAGCGAAGGTCCATTTGATATAAATTGTATCCCTCACTCCAATATAGGTATTTTTCATTAGGCGAAAAACTAATTCCCATAAAACCTTTTGCTCCATAATTGGCGACATCAATAAATCCCATCTTTCCGGTACATCTGTCAAAAGTGTAAAGATAAATAAGCAAGCCTTCTGTAAATGAAATCCCTTCCAGCAATGCGAAATAATTCCCTTTTGGTGAGAATACTGCCTGACTTAAATCATCTCTTATTATTGGACCAATATTTTGTACATTATATAGCTCAAATCCTGATGTAGTAAATAGGTATTTATAAAAAGTATTGGTATTGTATTTATTAAAGATTACCCACCAATCTCTGCCATTGGCGTGTTTACAGGCAGTGATAAAGGAAAGATTTAAAGTATCTTCTATAATTACTTTTTTACTGACTGCCTTATTTATTTTTGAATCAATCGTAAGCCAGTTGATTTTAAATATATGCCATGTCACCAATCCATTTACAGAAGAGTAATTAAGATCCACATACAACAAATGATATTTAGACTCATCAACAAGGTCTGGTAAAAACAAAGCCCCTTGATGTGCCTTTAATCCATTCCAATAAGGGATACCAAGATTTGTGGCACCATTAACTAATTGATGTTGTGCATCCATTACATCATATCCATTGGTATAGTACATCAGACGGCCATTTTTATCTGCAATGGAGGCATTGCAATAAAAAATATTTAGCTTGCCCACCGCAATAAAACTGGCTACCGGATTGCCTTCACTAAAATCCATCATGCTGGTACCAAAGCGATTGTCTCCTTTACCGCCGGAATATCCATTCATCCAGATAAAATCATACCGCTGACTTATACCGGCGGTATGATTTATAAATAGGATGGCAGCTATAAAAATTAATTTATACATATCCTGAGTGAGTTCATTGAATGATCAGAATGATAAATCTTGAGTATATAGACACCTGCTGGCAAAGCGGATGTTTGAACCGTCTTTATGGTGCTCTTAGGATTCAGAATATGAGTAGTTAGAGTTTTCCCTGTGAGATCAGAAATTTCTGCCATAATGGGTTGAGCGCGATTGATATCCCATTCTATGTAAAGCAGATCTTTTGCGGGATTTGGATAGATTCTGATGCTCCGGCTACTTCCTTTGTCTCCAATGCCAGAAAGTATAGGTTCAGCGGATTGACAGTTTTCTAAATCATTGGCCTCAATTGTCTGCACTTTTGATATGAGAATGCGGGCTTGTGAAACAGCGTATTCCTGAGTGTGAATGCACGTCTCAGCGAGAGGGGTCAGTTGTTGTAAAACTGCTTGGGTCAAATAAGCGTTTCCATGCAGAGAATGCTGAATGTAGTGAATACTGGTCATTTTTTCCATTGATTGTGCATTGTTTTGCGGCTGCAAAGCTGCCCAGGAGTCTGCCAGGGCATAAAGGAGAGAATCACTACTTTCTTTGTGTAAACTATCCAGTTGATTCATTTGGGTGTCTTAATTGGCTTTGTGAATATAGGCATGGATTCTGAAAGTTTATTACACCTGTCCTAAATAAATTAAAATTTTGAATATGGCATTTGATTTACAAGTATTTATAATCTTAAAAAGCAATAATAAAAATTGAAACCCACCACAGTTGCGTGAAAT
>CAYXKO010000275.1:0-4068 GCA_964465435.1 uncultured Saprospiraceae bacterium
GCCGTGATCGCCTGGGTAGCAGGATTTGATGTGCTTTATGCACTCCAGGACATTGAGTTTGACCAATCTGAAAAGCTCTACTCCATCCCGGCTCGGTTTGGCATCCGCAAGGCCATGGCCATATCCTCCGTGCTGCATGTTTTATCAGCCATCTGCATTCTGTCCTGCTCCTGGATCCTGTATGTGGACTTCGGCCTGCAGTACTGGATGTTTGGCGGCACCGCCGGCTTCATTTTTCTGCTCGCCTATCAGCACTGGATCATCCGGGACAACCACCTGGAACGGATCAACCTGGCGTTCTTTACCACCAATGGCATTGCCAGCATTTTTCTGGCCAGTCTGACGATCATAGATTTTTACCTCTGAGCTCCAGCCACCGGACCAGGGCGTGAAAAGCACGCGAGCGGTGACTGACTGAGGCCTTGACCTGTTCAGGGAGGTCGGCAAATGTTTGCTCATAGCCTTCCGGGATAAATACGGGGTCATAACCGAAACCGCCCTGGCCGGAACGGATAGTTGCGATCTTTCCCTCCACGATCCCTTCAAAGGTGTGCAAGTTTCCATCGAGGATCAGCGCGATCACGGTCCGGAAGCGGGCCCGCCTGTCTGCCCGGCCTTCGAGCCTGCTCAGCAAGAGATTCATGTTGTCCTCGGCATTCCTGGATGGACCTGCAAAATGGGCCGTATCCACACCCGGCTCCATATCCAGGGCGTAAACCTCCAGTCCTGTGTCTTCTGCAAAGCAATCCCTCTTCAGATGGCGATGAAGTTCGGTGGCCTTTTGCACGGCATTTTCCTCCAGGGTGGAGCCCGTTTCCGGCAGTTCCTGAACAAAACCCCAGTCAGCAGGAGTGCTCAATACCATCCATTGGGGAGCCATGGCGCGGATCTCTGCCAGCTTGTGCGGATTTCCCGAAGCAAATACGAGCGCGATCATTTCTCCAAAAGAACTTTAATCGATGCCCAGAGTATTTTTTTGGCAACTTCGTTTTGAAGGTATTGACCCAGTGATTCCGCAAAGAGAATCTTAAAATTCTTCCAGTGGTACACTTCATGCATGGACCCAAAACCCTGCAGGTACAGGTCCGGGGGTTTCAGTCCGAATACCAGGATGCACACCGGCCGGGATCCCTCCAGATCCCTGGTGGAGAATACCTCACCGGGTCTCAGATACGCGGTTTCCACGGTAAGACCGGCTTTCAGAAATACCGCATCTGTTAACTTATTCAAAAAAGCGGACAATTCCGGATTTTCTTGAATGTCTGCGGAAGTCAGAATTATATTTTGCACCCCCTGCAAAGTATCGGGGATATTGACCGCGGTTTGGGGAATATCGTAAATCGGAAGCCTGGATTCGAAGGTTTTCAATGATCTGGATTTGTTACGGAAAGGCTAATTTTCAGTCGTAAAAGTAATTTTATCCCTACATTTGTACAAAACCAATTCATGACAGCAGACATTAAGATCAGAAAGACGACGCAGAGCAGGATTTCGGAAGTGGATTTCAACAACATTCCCTTCGGAAGGATTTTTGCAGACCACATGTTCATTGCGGATTTCGATGGTTCCCAGTGGACGAATATGGAAATCTGCCCGCTGCACAAGATCCCGCTGCATCCTGCTACGATGGCCTGGCACTACGGGCAAGCCATTTTTGAAGGCATGAAAGCCAGTATCGACGAGCAGGGCAATCCACTCCTGTTCAGGCCCGAGATGCATGCAAAAAGGCTCAACGTTTCTGCTGTCAGGATGTGCATGCCTGAATTCCCTGAGGATGTCTTCATGGATGCCTTGAGCAAATTGGTTTACATCGACAAGAAATGGATCCCCACGCACGAAGAAAGTGCCCTCTATATCCGCCCCGTCATGATGGCCACCGACGAATTCGTGGGAGTGCGCTCTTCCGATACGTTCAAGCTCATGATCATGACCCTGCCTTCCGGTCCCTATTACAGCAAACCGGTAAGCCTGCTGGTCGAAGATAAATACGTACGGGCCTGTGACGGAGGGGTCGGAGAAGCCAAGGCCGCCGGCAACTACGGTGCAAGCCTCTACCCTACCCAGCTTGCCAAGAAAAAAGGATACGATCAGGTGATGTGGATGGATGCCCGTGAGTTCAGGTACGTGCAGGAGGTCGGCACGATGAATATCTTTTTTGTCATCGACGGCGTGGCCGTCACGCCCAACCTGAGCGGCACCATACTCAAGGGCGTAACCCGCGACAGCCTGATCACCCTGCTGCGCGACAAGGGCGTTGCCGTTGAGGAAAGACCACTCAGCATAGACGAGATCCACGAAGCCTACAAGGCCGGTAAATTACAGGAGGTCTTCGGGGCAGGCATGGCTGCCGTGGTGGCCAATGTCAACCGCATCGGATACAAGGGAGAGGATATGATCCTCAATCCGGACGAATACAAATTGTCGCCCATGCTGAAATCCGAGATCAACGGCATCCGCAAGGGCCGGATCGCAGACAGGTACAACTGGATCCATCCCGTAGGGGTGGGAGTCCTCACGGATTGATCCGCTGCACCCTGCTTTCCAGCATTCCACATTGAGATTCCATAAGTGAAAGACTGGTACAAATATCTTATTACCACGGTACTCCTGGTCCTGGTAGGCCTGCTGATCAATTATTTCAGCGAAATGGTGAGCTATCTGCTCATCAGCTGGGTGATCAGCATGGTGGGCGAACCCATCCTCAATTTTTTAATGTCCAGGCTCCGCCTGGATAAATGGAAGTTCGGAAAATCCTTGGCCGCCTTCCTGACCCTGGTCATCCTGTTTTCCATGGTGGGTATGCTGCTTTGGTTTTTTACGCCCATCCTCATCAGCCAGGCGGTGGTGTTGTCCAAGGTCGATTTTGACAGCATCTCACTGGCCCTGCAACAGCCCATCGACCTGATCAATGGGTGGCTCAGGTCCATGGGGCTCGAACCCGGACCCAGCGCTTCCGAGCAGGTGCGCGACCTGATCGGTGGATATTTTGATCCCGCGAGGATCAGCTCCTTCTTCGGCAACCTGCTGGGCAATGCGGGATCCCTGCTGATCGCCCTGTTCTCCATAATTTTCATCTCCTTCTTCTTTCTCAAGGAAAAGGGGCTGTTCAGCAAAATGATCCTGGCCATGGTCTCCACCGGTTCCGAACCCAAAGTGCAGGCGGTCATCACCGACATCAGCCAGTTGCTCACCAAATATTTTGGCGGCATCGCCCTGCAGATGTTCATCCTGATGGTCATGATCAGCAGCCTCCTGGGACTGCTGGGGATCAAGAACGCTCTGCTGATTGCTTTCTTCTATGGCATTGTAAACATCATCCCCTATCTGGGGCCCCTGATAGGAGCCGTTTTCGGTTGCCTGCTGACGATCTCATCCAACCTCGAACTGGACTTCTTTACACAAACAATTCCCTTGCTGATGCGCGTCCTGGGCGTTTTCGCGATCGTAAAACTGATCGACGATTTCGTACTCCAACCCTACATTTTCTCCAAAAGGATGCAGGCGCATCCGCTGGAGATCTTCCTGGTGATCATGATCGGCGCACGCATCGAGGGCATCGCAGGCATGGTGCTCGCCATCCCGACCTATACGATCTTCAGGGTGATCGCCAAGGTCTTCCTGAGCGAAATCAAACTCGTGCGAAAGATCACGGCGGACCTCCAGACCAGCCAGGTCCGCAACGAACAAAAGTGAATTAAATCCCCTATCATTGCATAAAATTTTTTGAGATGGACATCTTGGCAGACATTCAGAACAGCTTTTCAAACCTGATCCAGGCTTTCCTGATGTACATTCCAAGCCTGATCAACGCACTGCTCATCCTGCTGGTGGGTTGGGTGATCGCCAAGATCATCCAATGGGTGGTGCTTCGCCTCAGCCATGCCATGGGGATCGACAACCTGGCCAAGAAATCAGGCGTACACAGGTTCCTCGAGAAAAGAGGGATCAAAAACGGCTTTTCAGGCATCCTGTCGAGGATCTGCTTCTGGGCGATCATGCTGATCGTGCTGGTCAATTTTTTTAACCACATGGGCCTGGACCTGGTCTCCGACCTCCTCAATCAGCTTT
>CAYXKO010000276.1:0-4052 GCA_964465435.1 uncultured Saprospiraceae bacterium
CCCTGAGAATATATGCAAAACATAAGGGCTCTGACGTGCATCCAGTTCAGGATTCAGTATCTGCGATGCTGCGCAAGGAGTCCGCTTTCGGATTGGACCGCATGGATGCCTACGCCCATTTTCAAAACAGGGCCAACGCAATCAAGAACCGGTTTAATAAATTTCTGATCGATACCCGGATCAGTGGAAAGACGGTGGCGGCCTATGGAGCTGCGGCCAAGGGCAATACCCTGATCAATTTCTGCGGCATCCGGAAAGACCTCATCCATTTTGTCGTGGACGCCTCACCGCACAAGCAGGGGCGCTATACACCAGGCACCCACATTCCCGTCGTCTCAGAGGAATCGATTCGCGAGGTCAAGCCGGACTACGTGGTCATTTTTCCCTGGAATATAAGGGATGAGATTTCCGAACAACTGGAATACATCCGCAGATGGGGCGGTAAATTTGTTGTGGCCATCCCGGGCTTTGAAGTGTTTTAAAACATGAGGGTATTGGTCACAGGTGGAACGGGATTTCTGGGCAGGCACGTCGTGCGTGCTCTGGTTGGCCGCAATGTCCATCCTGTGATCCTCGTCAGGTCTGCTGCCGCCCTACCATTTTCGGATCTGCCCGAAGGAAGCTATACCTTGCTGCAGGCAGACATGGAGTCCTTTGCCAGAGATGAGAAGAGTCCGATTGTCCTGGATGGTGTGGAACATGCATTTCACCTGGCATGGTCCGGCTTGCCCCGGTACAGGGAGATGTTTCATATCGAGGAAAATCTGATGGTGCAGTATCATTTTATCAAAAGTCTGATACGGTCGGGGATTCGCGACATAACGATCACGGGCACCTGTCTGGAATATGGAATGCGGGAAGGATGCCTGCACTCAGAGGACAGGACTGATCCGGTCGTGCCTTATGCGATAGCGAAGGACGCGCTCAGGCGATTTCTTTTTCAGCTCCATCAGAGGATGCCGTTCAGGTTGAAATGGCTGAGATTGTTTTATACCTATGGCGAGGGTCAATCCGAGAACTCGCTTTTGCGACAGTTGCAAAGGGCTTTGGATCGGGGCGATGCAGAGTTCAATATGAGTCCCGGAGACCAGCTCAGGGATTATCTGCCAGTCGGGCAAATGGCCGACAGGATAGTACGCGCGGGTCTGGACCTCAATCGCAGCGGAATTTTTAATTGCTGCAGTGGTCAGCCGGTCGCAGTAAGCACACTGGTCGAGGATTATATTGCCGGGCATGGAGGAAAGATCAGACTGAACAAGGGATACTATCCTTATCCGGATTACGAGCCACATTCATTTTGGGGACATCCCGATTTGACTTCATAAAATATCATCTAACAGAAATAGAAAATGGATCCAATTAAAGAATTTATCAGCGAGAGAGAGAAGAGAATTGCTTCCTTCGGTCATAATGAGGAATTGAAAAGGGCGGCCCACGAATTTAATGTGGTGTCCAACCGCGAAAAATACTCTTACAATTTCAGCTGGATGGGAAGGCCCATCATTCAGTATCCTCAGGATATGATCGCCATGCAGGAGATCATTTGGGAACTGAAACCAGACCTGATCGTGGAGACCGGTATTGCGCATGGCGGTTCACTGATCTATTATGCCTCAATTTTGGAACTCATAGGCAAGGGTGCGATCGTTGGCATTGATATAGACATCAGGGAGCACAACAGGGTTGAAATTGAAAAACATCCCATGTACAAGAGGATTTCCATGATCCAGGGCTCGAGCATTGATGAAGGTCTGGTCAGCGAGGTTAGCGCCATGGCTGCCGGAAAGGAGACCGTCATGGTTTGCCTGGATTCAAATCACACCCACGAGCACGTATTGGCTGAACTCAATTTGTACCAGCACATGGTGACACCGGGTTCCTATCTGGTCGTATTTGATACCATCATAGAACAGATGCCACACGGCATGTACGATCGTCCCTGGGACGTGGGCAACAATGCCATGACGGCAGTCGATGAATTTCTCAGGTCCAACGGAGATTTTGAAATTGACAGTGCGATCGACAACAAGCTGCTGATCAGCGTGGCGCCCAGGGGCTACCTGAGACGAAGAAAAAAATAGATGTTTTGGGCAGCATCGGCAAAAATATCCTCTCCAACGCGGCGCTGCAAGCCTGGATGGCTTTTGCGCAGGTCTTGCTGGTGCCCTTATACATCAAATATCTTGGGGTGGAGGCATATGGACTGGTAGGTTTTTATGCCAGCATTCAGGCCATCTTCTTTGTTTTTGATTTTGGGTTTAGCGCAACGCTGAACCAGGAGCTTGCCAGGCCGGTTCTGAATGTCGAGAACAGAATTGCGAGAGCCAATCTGATCAGAAGCATGGAATGGCTTTTTCTCTTTCTTGCTTCTGCGGCAACGCTGATGATCTTTTTTGCCGCCCCCTGGCTGGGCCGCCGGATGGTTTCCGATTCGGTACTGGATCCGGAGACCATCTCCAGGAGCATATGGCTGATGGGCGTGCTGGTGGGTATCAGGTTGCCCATGGGTTTGTACACCGGCGCCCTGAATGGACTGGAGCGGCAGCTCAGGTTGAACCTGATCCTGATCTCGTCTGAATTGCTCAGGTTCCTAACCATCATCATCTGTCTGATGTGGTTTTGGAATCACATTCTTGCCTTTTTTTACATACAGATATTATTTTCAGTCCTCACTCTTTTGGCATTGCATTTCGAACTCTGGAGGACCGAAAAAGTCGATGGTTATCAACCCCGTGCAGGATGGTCTCATCTGGCCTCCGGTTTTCGCTTCACGGCAGGGGTGGCCGGCGTATCCATCGTCTCTGTGCTGATCTCTCAGATCGATAAAATATTGGTTTCAGGCTTGGTGAGTCTGGAGCAGTTGGGCTTGTACACGCTGGCTTTTGCCATAGCGGCCATTCCATCCAAGTTTGTTGGGCCCGTGGCCAATGCATTTTACCCCCGGATGGTGAAGGCTCATGCCCTGAGCGACAAGGGGCAGCTTTGGAAGGTCTATCAGGAGGCTTGTCAGCTGATTGCTTTGGTTACCGTCCCCGTCAGCCTGTGCCTCTTTTTCTTTGCAGATCCCCTGCTTTTGCTTTGGTTGGGCGATCAGGATCTGGCAAACCGGATTGCAACCATGGTCAGGGTTTTTACCATGGGCTTCATGCTGAATGGCATCATGACCATGCCCTATTTTCTGCAACTCACAGACAGGTGGACCTCACTTTCGTTGATTAAAAATCTGATCGCATCCCTGCTTTTGATTCCGCTTTTGATGTACATGACCTCCCGTTTCGGCATAACCGGAGCATCCTTCATTTGGCTGATCCTCAACTTTTCCTACCTGATCATTGAAATACCCGTGATGCACCGCAGGTTGTTCCCGGACCAGATGGGCCACTGGTATTTACATTCCATGTTGAAACCTGTTTTTTGGGGCAGCGCCATGAATGCGATCCTTTATCTTATTTTACATCCCCTGGACCTACCACCGTTCGTGGTGCTGATGATCCTGGCGGCTGCATTTGTGGCCATGACCTTGCTGATCAACCGCATCCTCCCTTCCAGGCCTTTGTTGACCTTATATAAACACAGACCGCTGTGAATGATAAAGTCACCATCCTGATCCCAACCCGCGACCGCAAGGAATATCTGAAATATGCCATACGGTCCTGCCTGAATTCAACATACCCGAATCTGGAAGTGATTGTTTGCGATAATTCTTCCACGGATCCGGTGTATGAGCTGGTAGCATCCTTTCAGGATAGCAGGTTGAAGTACGTGAAATCTCCCCGTTTCCTCAGCATGGTTGCCAATTGGGAGTTGGCACTTGCGCAGGTGGAGGATGGATTCGTCAGCATACTGGGAGATGATGATGCTTTTCTTCCGGACGGGATAAGCCGGGCGATGCAGTTGCTGCGGGATAAGAATCTTTCCGCGGTCAGTTGGAGGCAAAGCTTCTACCGCTGGCCGGGCAATGATTTTGTAAAGATTCCGGAGTTGTATCAGATTCCCCTGAAAAGCGGTTGGGAAGTACGGGATACAGGAGCGTTTCTTCCCAGGGTGCTTGC